>CAZOAS010000265.1:0-2420 GCA_964577745.1 uncultured Fervidobacterium sp. | reverse complement strand
AGGCACTTGAGGCGTTCTTGAAACAAGACACGAAATTGATAGCTGATATACTCGAACGCGATTGGCGAACAAAAAACTCCCAGCAAGTGCAAAAGTTAATCGACGAACTTTACCCATTTGTTATCCAAGAAATGAAGAAGATAACTCAAGATTGATACAAACAAAAAAAAATACTGCCTGAAGAAAATTCAGGCAGTATTTTTTTTGCTTTTCATTTTTACATTAACTAAAATTATAAATTGTATGATAAAATATCTATTAAAGAATTCTCTTCTGAGGAGGTGTATAACATGAAGCTTCGCACATGGCTTACCTTTGTCGTACCAATAGTAATTTTAGTTTCATCTTTAGCTATCATGTTCATTGGTAGATATCAGATTTCACATGTCTCACAACACTGGAAAGATGTATATGCTCTATCTTCAGCTCAGGATATTCAATCCAAGATAGACTCAGAAGCTGAGAAGGCGAAAGTCATAGTTGAAACACTTTTGAAAAACGAAGATATCGTTGCAACCTTTGCTGAAAAAGACAGGGATAAGCTAATTGAACTAATCATGCCGTACCATGAGATGTATGCAAAAGAATTTGGATTATCACAAATACACTTTCATACTCCTGATGTAAAATCGTTCTTACGAACCTCTAATCTACAAAAATACGGTGATGATTTATCTTCGTTTAGGAGCGATATATTAGAAGTTAAAAGAACACAAAAAGGTGTTTTTGCAACAAGCATTGGTGTTGCTGGACCACAAATCAGATATGTTGCTCCAATGATTTACAACGGTGAATACATTGGTAGTGTTGAAGCGAACGTAAATCTTACTGAAGGGTTTGCCAAAAAGCTCAAAGGTGAAGCCATTGTCAGAGTATTTTTCGATGAAAAAGGTAATAAGATAGACCTGATGGCAAAATCTAAGCCTGAACTTGACGATTTTACTAATCTTTTCGATATAGACAAGCTTCTCAAAGGTGAAATTTTATCTTTTGTAAAAGGTGATTACGTTTATGATGCGGTACCTATAAAGAATTTCGAAGGGAACGTTTATGCTGGTGTATTCCAACGTGTGAACGTTAAGGAAGTTGTAGATGCCGAAAAGTCAAGCACGATAATACAGTTAGTTGTTTCCATTGCAATTTCTATAGCCTTAGCGATACTGAGTTTCATAATCGGTATGAGACTGAAAAATAACATAGCTAAACTGACAGAAAAGATGTCTTTGGTAGCTAACGGTGATTTGAGTGTCTCTTGTGATATGCAAGGCAAAGATGAAATATCAGAGATTTGTAAAATAATGGGAGATGTAACAAGTTCGTTGAGAGATGCCACCAAAAATGTTGTGGATCAATCGAATTCAATCGAGATATTATCAGGTGATTTAAAACTTGCGGCGGATAATTTAGCACACAGTGCGGAAGGTTTCAAAGTCAGTTTTGGACAAGTTACAGAATCTGCTCAAAATGCATCAACATCGTTGAATGAAGCAACAAACAGTGTGCAAGAGGTTGCAATGAGCGCAACGAATATCGCAACAGCTGCGCAAGAACTGTCAGAAAACGCTAATATGATGGCTCAATTTGCAAAAAACAGTTCTGATGCAGTTAGCAGCATAATTCAATCTATCCATCAGACCAAGCAAAAAGCTAACGAGACACTTAAAGTCGTTTCAAGTGTGGCAGATAGTGCAAAGAACATAAAGGAAATAGTCGATACAATTAACTCCATATCAGAGCAGACGAACTTACTTGCTCTTAACGCTGCTATTGAAGCAGCAAGAGCTGGAGAAGCTGGAAGAGGATTCGCCGTTGTTGCCGATGAAATAAGAAAATTGGCAGAAGAGAGTAAAGTTGCGACAGGTAAGATAGCGGATATACTTAACGGTATTCAAACGGGTGTGGAAAAAGCAGATAAAGCAACAAACGAAACGGTTAACGCTATATCAAACGTTGAAAAAGAATCTGAAAAGGTTGGAAAATCACTTGACGAGATACTCAAACAGATTACAACGGTAACAAACATGGTCGAAAGTCTTGCGGCGAGCTCACAAGAGCTTAGTGCGTCAGCCGAAGAGATGAGTAGTGCCCTTACAACGGCAACTAATTCAATTGCAGAAATCGTAGACTACATCTCAACACTAAACATGGGTGTTGAAGTACAATCGAACTTGACATTTACATTAAACGATTTTAGTAAGAAACTATCAAATTATGCAAATAGGCTAAAAGAAAGTGTCTCAAGATTCAAAGTTTAATTGAATTTTTTCAATCAAGAAAGACCGTCTGAATTTTCAGACGGTCTTTCTTTTTCAACAATCATGTGTCAGATATGTGTCAGACCAGCTGAAATGCATTTGTGTGGTATAACATCTTGTCCAAAGTGAGTAAGAAATGATACTTGAAAAAATGAGCTACACCAA
>CAZOAS010000264.1:0-2422 GCA_964577745.1 uncultured Fervidobacterium sp. | reverse complement strand
AGGAGAAACCTTAGAAACAATTGCCAAAAAACTTGGAGTTTCCGCTGATGATTTGAAAAGATGGAATAACATAACCCAAGTAAAACAAGGAGATAACGTTAAATACTATATACCATACTTTGAATACATAAAACTACAGCAAAAAGCTGGATAAAAGAAAAAACAATCGGGAGCTTAAACTCCCGATTGTTTTTACAAAAAATCACAACAATATTACATTATCAAACTTACCCTTTGTAACATTCTTAGTATCGAACACAAACGGAACATACTTAGCCACAAATTCATAATCTATACCTATCGTATGTCCAGAAGTAACAACCGCACCATCCATACTCTTCAAAAACTCTTCAGTCAACTCAACACTCTTGTAATGTTTCCCATTATGAGTAAACTCGGGCACAAAAGGATCATAATAATACACATTTGCCTTTTTCTTCTCCAACAATTCAATAACCTTCAAAGCTGGACTTTCTCTCAAATCATCTATATTCCCCTTATAAGTCACACCTAAAAGTAAAATATTCGTACCATTCAGACACTTCTTTCTCTCATTCAAAATATCGGACAACCTCTCAACAACATAATACGGCATACCATCGGAAATCTCACCGGAAACCTCAACAAGCATCATATGCAAATCGTACTCTTTCGCCTTGTACACAAGATAGAACGGATCTATCGGTATACAATGCCCACCTATACCAGGTCCCGGATAAAACGGCATATAACCAAACGGCTTAGTTGCAGCCGCATCTATAACCTCCCAAATATTAATCCCCATCTTATTAGCAACCTTTGTCATCTCTTGCACAAGAGCAATATTTACAAGCCTAAAAGTATTCTCAAGAATCTTTGTCATCTCAGCAGCTTTTGGCGATGAAACCGGAAAAACACCAGCCTCAAGCACATTTTCATACAACGCTACAGCGTGTTTTGTACATTCAGGAGTCATACCACCAACAACCTTAGGTGTATTTCTTGTCTTGTACCTTGGATTACCCGGATCAACCCTCTCGGGGCTAAACGCCAGATAGAAATCCTTACCAACCTTTAAACCTGTCTCTTCGAGAATCGGAAGAACAACCTCATCCGTCGTTCCAGGATACGTTGTACTCTCGAGTACAACAAGCTGTCCTTTTCTCAAGCGCTTCTTTATCTCATTAGCACTATTCACGATATAACTCAAATCCGGTTGCTTGAACTTATCAAGAGGAGTTGGAACACAAATACTAATCACATCGCAATTAGCAAGCTCATCAAAATCAGTCGTTGCCCTCAATCTTCCAGAAGATACAAGCTCTTTCAACTCATTATCATCCACATCACCGATATAATTCTCACCACGATTAATCATATCAACCCTATTTTTTTGAATATCAAAACCAACTACCTTAAAACCAGCTCTTGCCTTCTCCACAGCAAGTGGAAGCCCAACATACCCCATTCCAATAACACCAACAATAGCCGATTTACTCAATATCTTTTCGTATAAACTCATAACCGTTCACCTCCACAGTTTAAATCATTCATTCACTGAATGAATTTTATCACAAATATTATCGGAAGTCAAAGAAAAAATTTTAGGATACTGTAACGCATAGTACAACTTCAAAGTTAAAAAACAGTGTGTTATAATATAATTCAGACCCACAATAGCAAATTTTAAGTGTAACAGCGAAAAATAATTCAAAAATAAAAAGAAGGAGGGTAAAAAAGTGAAAAGGATAGTTTATTTCGTATTTTTACTTTTATTTTTCTCATTTGGTTTTTCATATGCCTTACGTCCTGGAGACACAATTGGAATCGATGTTTTCGGACAACCTGAGTTCAGTAAAACGTTGACAATCGCTCCTAACGGAACAATATCATACCCTTACGTAGGCACCATAAGAGCTGCTGGTTCAACAGTTGATCAAGTAAAAGCAACTATCGAACAAGCTCTTAAAAGATTTTTCAAAGATCCCGTTGTCACAGTTTACGTTTTGAAATATTCACCTGTGTACGTATACCTTCAAGGAGCTATTAACAAATCTCTTGACATTTCTCAGTTACCTGATCTTACCTTAACCAAGCTTTTTTCCCACCTTGGCGTAACCGTAAATTCTGAAATTGATTTTACAAAAGTTGCTGTCGTTCGTTCAGGAAAATCAACAACATACAACCTCCTCCCATTCTTTTATGGAGAATATCTGGCAAATGATCCAGTTTTATCCGAAGGAGATATTGTATATTTACCCATTTTACCGAAAGATAAAGTCGTTCAAATAAGCGGTGCTTACACACTTGTTGCACCATATGAACCAGGTTTGACATTAAGGGCACTTTTGTTAAAGTTAGGTCCACTGGATAAAGAAATTGCACAACTTGAAAGTTCGCTTCTCGTTGTCGATTCGAAGTCTACATATGTAAATCTTGAAGA
>CAZOAS010000263.1:0-2430 GCA_964577745.1 uncultured Fervidobacterium sp. | reverse complement strand
AGGTTGACAACGATGAACAAATTTCCACCTATGCGCAGAAAAGATAGAGAGTTAACAAAACAACAAGCACTAGAAACACTTCAATTAGGTGATTATGGTGTTTTGGCTACATTTAATGGTGATTATTCATATGCAGTACCTGTAAACTATGCATTTGATGGAGAGTACATATACATTCATTGTGCAAAGGAAGGGCATAAAATAGAAAATTTAAATAAGTTTTCAAACATATGCTTTACAGTTGTTAAAAGCTACGAAATTTTACCTGATGAATTATCAACAGCCTACGAAAGTGTAATTGTCTTTGGAAAAGCCTCAATAATCGAAAATGAAGATGAAAAGCGCAGAGCACTTGAGACGATAGGAAAGAAATATTCGGGCGATTTGCAGAAAATACAAAACGAAATCTCAAGTTCACTTGATCGAGTAAATATCATAAAAATAACCATAGAAAATATATCTGGTAAGTCAAGGAAAAAATAGCTGTATCGCAAAATGCGAGGTCGCATTTTGCGATATTTTTTAAACTGTCAGAAATTCCCATCTTGGGCGTCTATATAAACGAAAAGAAAAAAATCCCAAGGATGGGGGTGCTTGGCATGAGAAAAACCAACGAAGGTGGAAACACATACGAATTTTCCCTCAATCATCATCTCGAGTTCTTCTCTAAAGCAGGAAGCCTCTTTGAAGGCAGATACTCATTTTACAGACAAGAAGAATCCGCCCTTTCACTCTTCCAGAAAATGTGGGCAATTGACAGAATTGAAGATAGAGAACTTGCCATGAAACTTCTTTTCTGGCTTAGAGACTGTCGTGGAGGAGCAGGCAACAGAAGCGGATTTAGAAAGTGCATTAAGTGGCTTGCTGAGAACGAGCCAAAATGGGTTGAAGTCAACCTACACCTAATTCCAGAGTACGGTCGTTGGGATGACCTAAAAGTACTCTTTGGCACTCCGCTTGAAAATCACGCAGCCAAACTTTGGGCAGACGCCATAACGGATAAAAACGTACTTGCAGCAAAATGGGCGAAAAGAGAATACAAACCCATCCAGCGCATGCTTGGTGTAAACGAAGCAGGTTTAAGAAAATTACTTGCACAAATCAGGAAACCACACGTAGTCGAACACAAAATGTGTCAGAACATGTGGAACCAAATCGAATACAAAAAAGTCCCATCTATTGCTATGGCAAGGTATACACTTGCTTTCCTAAGGCACGATAAAGAAGGGTTTGAGAACTACAAGTTAAAACTTGTGCAAAAGGAGACCAAAATAAACACACAAGCACTTTACCCTCACGACTGTGTAAGAACAGTCTTCTTTGGTGACAAAGAATTAGCAGACCTTCAATTCGAAAACCTACCAAACTTCATGCCAGAAAATTACAAAGTCATAGTAATCTCTGATACCTCCGGAAGCATGTCAGTTCCGGTCAGTGGTTCGATCCGAGCAGTAGACATTTCCATAGGACTTGCTCTGTACTGCTCTGCGAAGATACCTCAAGACAACCCATTCCATAAAAAGTTCATCGCTTTCGAATCCGAAAGTGAATTTAAAAACTGGAATGGCATGAAATTCAGCGAAGCAGTTATGAATAGAGAAATCTTTGACGGTGCTTGTGGTGCCACGAGGATAGATAAAGCACTAAAACTAATCCTTGATACCGCAAAATTCTACAATTTAAAACAAGAACAACTACCAGACGTCCTACTCATAGTCTCTGACATGCAATTCCACATGGGTGTGGAAGGTGAAGGAACCGAAGTTGAAAAAGTCTTACAACAATTCGAAGAAAATGGATACATACCGCCGAAAATCGTTTACTGGAATACCGCAGGATATGCAGGAAGTCCTGCGACGATAAACACTCCTAATACCGTTCTCATCTCGGGCTTTAGCCCATCAGTACTAAAATACGTCTTCGAATCAGACTTTTCACCGATGAGCGTGCTCTACGCTACAGTTGAAAAATACAAAGTTAACATACCAAACTAACCGTTCACTCTCTGAAAAAGCTACTTTCCAAGAAAATTGGAAAGTAGCTTTCCTACACTTGAAGATAACCTCTACAACCACATCAACTATCAACTTTCACACCATAACAAATGTCCCGATTAATTTGGAAATCCCATCCCAAAATCAAAAAGAGGGGGTGTATTGTTTTGGATAGGCCAATAGAGATCTACGTTGATGGTGCATTCAAAGGAGGATTGATCGCATACGGTTATGTAATTCACAACAGCGATTGCTCCAAAACAATTGAGATACAAGTCAAAAGACCGACTACGCACTTTCAAAACGTAGAAGCCGAAATCACAGCCGTACTTGAAGCGCTCAGATATATCTACAGAAACTACTGGACTACAAATACCGGAAAATTGACCTACTCCCCGCATTGAAATGCGAGGATTCTTCGTGCGGTATGTTAGCT
>CAZOAS010000262.1:0-2456 GCA_964577745.1 uncultured Fervidobacterium sp. | reverse complement strand
AAATTCAGAGGTGCACGTGATAACCAGCTCTTTGGTGTTGGTATAGTTGTTGGATTGAATGGTACAGGTGATAGTGGCACGCTAAATTCTACCTTGCTTGCCAATATGCTTAAGAATTTTGGTGTTAACGTCAATCCAAATGATTTAAAAACTAGAAATGTTGCGCTTGTTATGGTGGTTGCCGATATTCCTGCTTTTTACAAACCTGGTATGAGGCTTGATGTAGAAATAGCAAGTATAAACGATGCGAAGAGTTTAAGAAATGGCATACTACTTCAAACACCGCTTTATGGAGCAGATGGCAATGTGTATGCGGTTGCTCAAGGACCTATTTCCGTTGGTGGTGAAGATGCAAAAGGAAGTGCTAACCTTCAAAAAAGATTCCCAGTTGTTGGTTACATACCAGATGGTGCGATCGTTGAAAGAGAAATTCCATTCAGTATAGTTGATGAAAATTCTGTCACAATATTAATTAATAGACCAGATTTCACAGTTGCCGCAAGAACGGCGCTGGCTATAAATACAAAATTTGGAACAAACATCGCAAAAGCAATCGATAGTTCAAGTGTAAAAGTTAGCATACCGAAAGCTTTTTCAGATGATGTAATTTCGTTTTTGGCATTGCTTGAGGAAATAGAAGTACCGATGGATGCTCCAGCACAAGTGGTTATAAACGAAAGAACGGGAACGGTGGTTTTTGGCGGAGATGTGGCTATTTCAGACTTTGTCTTATCGTACGGTAATTTTGTTGTTACAATAACCAATGGACAAATAGGAGACAGGAAAGCAACAATAGGGAATTTAATAACAGCCTTAAAATCACTCGGTGCAACTCCACAAGATATAATAGCTATTGTTCAAGAACTTTACAAAGCAGGAGTAATATACGCACAATTAAGAGTGATGTAATGTTGTTCCGGAAAGGATGATTCTATGGAATTGAGATTGAATTCTCAAAGTCCTATTAAGATAAATACAAGTGGTGTTAGAAATGTTGATCCTAAATCTGAAGAGTATCAAAAGCAACTTCGGAAGGTTTCTGAAGAATTTGCCGCTTGGTATATCTACGAAGTTTTCAAAAAGATGTACAACACGGTTCCAAAAGGCGGATTGATACAGGAAAGCTTTGGTGAGAGATGGTTCAGAGAGATGCTTCTTCAACAGTACGCTTTGAAATCTGCTAAAACTGATTTGAAGGATTTAGCCGATATGATATACAAAGGACTCGGTGGTAAAATTCACAGTGAAAATGTACATTCGGCAAAGAGTTTAAACAACAGGACTGAAGCTATAAAACTATTGAACTCTCTCGTTTCTCAAAATCAAGAATCTGGAGAGTGAAGGTGAAGATAATACCACGTAATCTTGTACCACGTCTATCAGTATATTCTGACTTCCAATTCGAGCAAGCGCACTTCTTAATAGGTGCGCTTTTGTTTTTACTGAAAACGGGATTGTACTTTCCAGTTCAATGCTTCCTTTATAAGCTATTGCTCCCGATTGCGATACGACAACTAATTCACCGTTTCTTGTGTACAATTGAACATCTGAAAATTTACCAGAAATAAGTGCCCTTCTCAGTAGTCTTTGAAGTTGCGTTGTACTGATTCTTACCTTAGCCTCGAACATTTGGCACAGATTCTTTATCCTGTCTGGATTTTCTTCAGGTAAATCACCACACGATGTATAAAAATTCGCACTTTGAATAATCAATTGTTGCTCGCCTTCAGTGAAGTGTATCCTTAGTTCTTCTGTTTCTTCTGTATCGATAGTTTTTATTATATGCCTTGCCGATACATACGGAATGCTAATCGACATCTTACTGAATTTTACGTTATCTTCTTCAAGTAATTTTTCGACTTTTGATTTCACATAAGATACTATCCCCATATGGTGAGAGATAAACTCAACAAAATTGCTTGTGAGAAATACGTTTGCGTAACTTCCCTCTTCAAGGAAACACGATACAAAATCAAGCTCGTTGAGGAATTTTTTCTTCGACAGTTTAATTATCGATTCGTAAGGACGTGGTATTCGTATTTCTTTTCCAACATAGTTAACTTTAAGACGAAGAATTTCGTTCTGACATTTGAGAGTTATCGTGTTATCTTGGAAGAGCAAATTCACTCTTCCTGCAAGTTCTGTTGAGAATTGTTTCACTACATCAAGAGGTATTTCAAACGCTGGGAATGGTTTTGAAAAAAGGTACGGTGATAATTCGAAGTATCCTTTAAAACATCCATCGGAAGCTAAAATATACAACTTTCCTTCTTGCGTGAAGAAGGTCAATTTTCTCGTTGAAGGTTCAAGTGTTCCACATATTCTATCTGCTTTTTTAACTATATTTTTAAGCTTTTCAGAATCCAATTCAATCGTAAATGTCCCCATAATATCTACCCGTTTTATAGAATTTCTCGGCTCTAAAACCCCGCATTTTAATGCACGGATACAGAGCC
>CAZOAS010000261.1:0-2458 GCA_964577745.1 uncultured Fervidobacterium sp. | reverse complement strand
AAAACTGACATATTGACAATTCCAAATAAAAGCGTATAATGAATCATCACGTTGCATAAGGGAAAGCAACGAAAAAAGAAAAAAAAGTTCTTAGGAGGCAGTACACATGAAAGGTACAGTTAAGTGGTTCGATTCATCAAAAGGTTACGGATTCATCACAGGAGAAAACGGACAAGATGTCTTTGTTCACTTCAGCGCTATCCAAATGGATGGTTTTAAAACACTTAAAGAAGGTGACAAGGTCGAATTCGACATTCAAAACGGACAAAAAGGTCCTCAAGCAGCAAACGTTAAACTTTCAAAGTAAGCTAAGAGGATGACAATTAAGCCCCCAAAACGGGGGCTTTTTTGTTTTTTCGGATATTCGTTCTAAAATAGAACGATTTCGCAAGAATTTCGTTTTATAACAGAACGGTTTTTCAAGCAAAGTCATATTTTCGTTTTATGTTAAAACGAAAATATGGTATAATCGTTTTGAAATGTACCAACAATTAAAAGATGAAAGGAGGAATTATAATGGAAATCAATAATTTGATTGAAGAATTAGAAATGCAAATGAAAAGATTGGTAACATTCCTCCCAGAAAAAAGAAGGCTTTTCTATACTGAACTTGAAGGAAAAATGGATAACAGAGCGATATTATTGTACGGTCCTCGTGGAGTAGGAAAAACAACGTTTTTGCTTACGATGGCATCAAAAATGAATTTGCTATACATATCGGCAGATGATCCTATTGTTTTTAGCATGGATTTTTATACACTTGCTAAGAATGTAATTGTAAATTTCGACGGAATTATTATCGATGAGGTACATTCTCTAAAAAATTGGGAGCAGGTTCTTAAAGCACTTTATGATAATTTCCCGAATAAAATTATCTGGGTAAGTGACAGTAGTTCAATATTGTTGAGAAAGGCTGTTGCTGATCTTTCAAGAAGATACGTTTTCAGAAGAATGCCTTTGATGTCGTTGAGAGAGTACGTACATTTTGAAACCGGCAAAGTTTTGGAAAAACTCGATTCACCATTCGAAGCTTACTTGGAGTATTCAACTAAGGTTTTAAGAGAGCTCGATATCATGAGGTTATTCAAAGAATACAAAGAAAGAGGTACAAGACCTTTTTACACAGAAGGAAATTTCAGAGAAAAGATGGCAAATGTTCTTGAAAAATCCATTTATTACGATATTCCACACATTGTTGGAAATATTAATGAAAATGGTTTCGGTGTTATGAAAGCTATAGTAAGTCATTTGCTATACTCAAAGGTTCCAACTATAAATGTTGAAACTATGTGTAGAGAGTGGGGAATTGGAAAGCAAAAGTTCTATAGCATTTTAAGTGCAATGGAAGAGATTGGGATGATAAATATCGTTCACAAGGAATTGATGCCTAAAACATACTCGAAAGGTGCAAAGATATTATTTTCTGATCCAGTTATGTATTACACGTTCAACGGGGAAGTAGGGAATTTCCGCGAGGCTTTTGTGGTATGTGCTTTGAAAGAAAAAGGAAAAATAATAGCTTGTAAAAATGAGGAAGAAGGAGATTTCATCTTTGAGGGGATCAAGATTGAAATAGGTGGAAAGAATAAGAAAAGGAAGTCTTCAGATTTTGTGTTGAAAGATGATATAGATGTTCCTGTAAGAAACTCTATTCCACTTTGGTTACTTGGTATGCTTTGGTAGGTTAAATAGATTAAACAAAAAAAGGGGCATTCGCCCCTTGAATTTTTTCTGTTATTCCGTTAACTGTTTATTTCCTTCCGCCTCTGTAACCGTACTGTCCATATTGCGCACTTGCTTGTGTATTGTTTTGTCCAGTTTGCCCTGTGAACGCTGCTAAGTGATTTTCTGAGCCTGATTTTAAGTTGCTAAATACTGTAATTAAATCCGCATTCTTTGTCTTTGCTATAGCTTCTTCTAAGTCTTTTATATCCAACTTCTCTATCTTTGCTCCTACGTTAAGCGCATCTGTTATCGATTTCTTTCCTTCTTCAACAAGTTGCGTGTATAATTTTTCGAATTCACTATCAGCGTACTTTCCTATGGTATCAGTTTTGAGTGGGTTTTGTATTCCGTATTTGTCAAGTAATACTTTTACTGAATCCATGTGTCTTTGTTCTGACTGAGCTATGTTGCTGAATACTGGAAGTTTATAGATATTGTAAAGTGTCAAATAGACATCTCTTGCAAGTTTCTCTTCCTGAATCATGTACTGTAGGCTTTTAATATCTTCTTGTGTTAATGTACCTGCAGGTGTAAGTGAAATAGCTCTTGTAGAAGTTGTGTTTGGTGCGAAAGAAGATAGAGAGAATACTAAACCGACTAACAATAGACCGAGTGATAAGCTTAATACCGTTTTCCTCATGGCGTTCGCCTCCTTTTTTTGGTGAGTTACACTTTGAGTTTGACCTACTCCCCGCATTGAAATGCGAGGATTCTTCGTGCGGTTTGTTAGCTT
>CAZOAS010000260.1:0-2464 GCA_964577745.1 uncultured Fervidobacterium sp. | reverse complement strand
CACCTTACTATTAGACGGTGAACAGTTAACAGTTAACGGTGAACAGTGAACAGTGAACAGTAAACAGTAAACAGTGAACGGTAAACAGTTAACAGTTAACAGTTAACAATTAATATTTAATACTGAACACCGATCACCGATTACTGATAACTGATAACCGATAACTGATCACCGTTCACCGATAACCGTTCACCAATAACCGAAAATCATGGAAGGTGGTGCATATATGAGCGAGTACATCTTGGAAATGAGAGGGATAACAAAGGAGTTCCCAGGTGTTAGAGCTCTCGACAACGTTGATTTCAAAGTTAAACGTGGTGAGATACATTGTTTAGTTGGAGAAAACGGCTCCGGGAAATCTACTTTGATGAAGATTTTAAGTGGTTTCTATCCATATGGAGAGTATCAAGGTGAGATTATTTTCGAAGGGCAAGTTCAAAAGTTTCGACATATTCACGATAGTGAAAGGGTCGGTATTGTTACAATTTATCAAGAACTTGCACTTATTCCGGAGTTAACTGTATATGAAAACATCTTCCTTGGTCACGAAATAAAGAATGGACGGTTTATCGATTGGAACAAAACGATAAAGATGGCAAAAGAAGTACTTCAGAAAATAAAACCGGATCTTGATACTTCAAGAAAGGTAAAAGATCTTGGTGTTGGTCATCAACAAATTGTTGAAATAGCCAAGGCTCTTAGTAAAAACGTTAAATTACTTATTCTTGATGAACCAACTTCTTCTCTCAACGAAGATGATAGTGAGAATTTGCTTAAGATTATAAAAGATTTGAAAAATCATGGAATTACATCGATTTTGATTTCTCATAAACTTAAAGAAGTTGTGGAAGTTGCCGATTCGATTACTGTTTTAAGAGATGGTAAGATGATTGCAAGACTTGATAAAAGAGAAGATTTCAATGAAAACAACATTATAAAATACATGGTTGGAAGGGAAATTGAAGATATTTATCCGAAACGAAAGAAAAGAGAATTCGGTGAAAAAATTTTTGAAGTTAGAAATTGGAAGGCATTTGATAAGAAACTCGACAGATATGTTGTCAAAGATGCTAATATGTATGTTCGAAAGGGTGAAATTGTTGGAATTGCTGGTTTGATGGGAGCAGGCAGAACGGAATTCGCACTTAGTCTTTTTGGAAACTCGAAAGATTATATAGTTGAAGGTGAACTGATATTCGATGGTAAGAAAGGTCGATTCAAAAATCCTTCTGAAGCCATAAAAGCGGGATTTGCATATCTTTCTGAGGATAGGAAAGGAAATGGACTGATTCTCGATTTTGATGTTAAGACAAACATAACTATAACTGGCTTAAAGAAATTGGTTAAGGGATTTTTCATAAACGAGAACGAAGAAATCGTTATCGCCAATCAATTTAAAGATTCTCTCAGAATTAAAACACCAACAATCGAGCAGAAAGTCATGAATCTAAGTGGTGGAAATCAGCAAAAAGTAGCTATAGCCAAATGGTTATTTGTCAAGCCGAAATTACTCATTCTCGACGAACCAACAAGGGGTATAGATGTTGGAGCAAAGTATGAGATATATACTTTGATGAACAAGTTGGTTGAAGAGGAGGGTATGAGCATTATAATGATTTCTTCTGAGCTACCAGAGGTACTTGGTATGAGCGATAGAATTTACGTTATGTCTGGTGGTAGAATTGTCGGTGAGTTAGATAGGGAAGAAGCAACACAAGAAAAGATAATGACGATGGCTGTTGATTATTAATAAGAATAAAGGGAGGAGGAAGGATATGAACTTTTTTCAGGAGTTATGGGTTATTTTGAAAAAGAACATCCGTGAATACGGCATGTACATCGCACTTGGTTTCATTATGCTTATATTTACAGTTTTAACAAACGGTCTTTTCTTTTCTTCAAGAAACATAAGCAATTTGTTTAATCAGATGGGCTACATCGCAGTTCTGGCAGTTGGAATGACACTTGTTATTGTCATTAGACACATAGACCTATCTGTTGGTTTTATGGCGGGATTTCTTGGTGCTATCGCTGCTCGACTTCTAAGAGAAGGTTTTCCAGTTATACCAACCATTCTTATAGTTATCGGACTTGGTACGATTTTTGGACTTGTAAACGGTTTTTGGGTTGCTCAAGTTGGTCTTCCCGCTTTTGTTGCAACACTTGCTGGTATGTTGATTTTCAGAGGAGCGTTGTTGCTATTCACACAAAGCACAGGTACCATTATTGTAATGAACGATAACTTCAACGCAATAGGAAATGGTTACATACCTGATATAGTGCAACATGGGAATATCCATGTTTTAACTCTGGTTATTGGTTTCCTTGCTATAGGATTTTATATCTTTTCAGAAATAAGAACAAGAAATAATAAACTTAAATACAATTTTGAAGTTCTTTCTTTGAGAATGTTTATTTTAAAACTTCTTTTCGTAAGTGCTATAGTCATGTATGTTTTCTGGAC
>CAZOAS010000259.1:0-2518 GCA_964577745.1 uncultured Fervidobacterium sp. | reverse complement strand
AATAGGAACAAACGGATGCATTTATGTCGGAGGAGTTGATGGATATATTTATGCACTAAATCCTGATGGTTCACTAAGGTGGAAAATAAAGACTAATGGTATTATATCTTCGAGTCCAACACTGGCTTCGGATGGAACTCTTTATGTAGGAAGCTGGGATGGTCACCTTTACGCAATTCAAACCGATTCAGGAGGTCTTGTGAACAGTCCTTGGCCTAAGTTTATGGGAAACAGAAGAAATACAGGATGCTTCGCTGGAAAATAGAAACAGAAATGGAATTCGTTCAATATTGTGGTAAAAACTAAAAATTATATCGTTTACAACGTTATTTACTCGAAAAAAATTTCTTTATTCTCAAATTTTAACCTTTCGCAATTTCAATATTATTTTCCATCTATTTCTATTTTATCATTCAATTTTTTGGTCTTTGAAACTAAGTCTTACACGGATGAAATGATCCTTTTCTTGTCCATAGTATTCATATTGTTTTTATCACTAAGTTGCAAAATATTCACCTTAGTACTTTGTTTACTTTCTTTTTTTGATATTCCATTGTGATTTTCACTTTTGTATATCACTGGACAAGGTCTTATGTACGAGACGAATTTTTCTTTGCTTTCAAATTTACTAATATCGCCCACTTCAGAAATAATTTCGGTTTAGGAATATCGGAGAATTTTGCTTTTTCAAACTATTCCACTATTCGCCTAATTTGTTTATTAGGAGGTTAAAGAAACTTTAACTTCCATCTTAATTTTCCAATTTTTTGGATGTTTCTAAATAATTTTTGCTTATGTGATATAATAAAAATGATAGAATGTTTTCTTGCTCGAGCTAATTCTATTTTATTTTTTAATTGAACAGTTTCAATTACGAGGTGAGATAGATGAAATCTTTGCCGATAGGGATAAATGATTTTAAAGATATAATCAAAGGTAATTTTGTGTATGTTGACAAGACAAGGTATATATACGAGCTTGTGAATAAAGAAAAGGGCATATATTTTTTATCACGACCGAGGAGATTTGGTAAGAGTTTATTGTTGAGTACATTGTATTATTTATTCAAAGGAGAGAAAGAGTTATTTGTTGACACATGGATATACGATAAGTGGAATTGGCAAGAATATCCTGTTGTTCACATTAGTTTCGCTTCAGGGCTGTATAAAACAGTCGATGATTTGGAAGACAAAATAAATAATCTTTTGTATTTCAATACTGTTCAATACAATTTAAACTTGTCTGGGAATAATATATCTTCAAAATTTGAGAATCTGTTAATAAGTTTGTACGCTAAGACAAAGAAACCAGTAGTAATACTGATAGATGAATACGAAAAACCAGTGTTAGATAATATTTCAGATTCGTCAAAAGCAAAAGAAATGAGGGAAATACTCAGAGGTTTTTACAGTGTAATAAAAGATTACACAGGGATGATTAGATTTTTACTCATCACAGGGTTGACGAAATTTACGAAAATGGGAGTATTCAGTGCTTTGAATAATCTCAACGATATTTCTTTCGATGAAAAATACTCACAGATGCTCGGATACACTGATGAGGAAATTGTTATTTACTTCGATGATTACATCAACCAATCTTTGCAAATTCTCACTAAGTATGACAAAGAATCACTTTTGAGAGAAATCAAAAATTATTACGATGGATTCAAATTCGATGGAATACACAATGTGTACAATCCATTTGCGGTGTTGTTGTTTTTTGATAAAAACGAATTTGAGCCATACTGGAGTGAGTCAGGTTCTCCTGCTTTTGTGTATGAATATCTTAAAAGCAGAAATATCAAAAAGGAACAAATCATTGGAGTAACGATAACAAAAGATGTATTTTTGAATTACGAAATAGAAGACAACCCACCAGAGTTGTTCTTAGCACAAGCAGGATATTTGAGTATGGTAAGAGTAACACCAAGGGAAAGTGGGAAGGGCATATACAGATTAGAGATACCAAATCTTGACGTTGAAATGGGGCTTGAGAAAATACTTGTGAGTACGAAATACAAGATAGAGCTAAACAAATTATCTAGTAACGCAGCGATGCTAATCCAGGCAGTGGAGTTAGAAGATATGGAACTAATGAAGGAAGTAATTGAAAAACACATATCGGAAGTGAATTACGAAATTTGGAGTCAGATAGAATCGATAGGAGATAGGAAGATATTGGAGAGCGAATACCAGTGGTTAATAGCAAGTTTATTTAAGATGGCAGGGTACAAAACAAGTGTTGAGTATCATACAAGCAAAGGGAGGATAGATATATTAGTTGAGACGAATGGGAAGGTGTTTATAATTGAACTGAAGGTAGATGAAAGTGGTAAGAAAGCTCTTAAACAGATAAAAGAAAGGGGTTACGCAGAGCAGTTCAAATTCAAGAAGGTGTACATGATAGGGATAGGGATAAATAGTAAAGAAAGAAATATAGCTGATTGGGAAGTTGAAATTGTTCAAGAAAATTAAATATAGGGAATTTGAAATATTTTTTAGTGATGGAATAGAAA
>CAZOAS010000258.1:0-2532 GCA_964577745.1 uncultured Fervidobacterium sp. | reverse complement strand
ATATAATAAAACTATACGAAGAATTCTTGGAAAAACCAAACAGCCACAAAGCACACCACTTGTTGCATACGCACTACGCTGACAGATCAAAAGCGGTTAGAAAAGCAAAAAAACAAGAGGAAAAAGTCAACTAATAGCACCTAAGTAATACAAAAACGGTGGGATTTTCCCACCGTTTTTATATTATTTCTATGAGAATACCAAATTTTCTACACACTCTTCAGTTTTGACTTTACTGTGATATAATAATCTTCGGGGTGTGATATGTTATGGAATCGATTCGAAAGGCAGAAGTATCAGATGCAGATATCGTTGCCACACTGATTCTTGAGACTGGACTAAGATTTTTACCTCTTGTCTTTGGTCCACATGTAAAATTGATACTTGGGAGGCTTATAAAGACTCCCGGTACAGTTTTTTACCTCGATAACATCTATGTTTTGGAGATTGACGAAGGAAAAGTTGTTGGTGTTCTTGTTGCTTTTCCCGGTAACGTTATTAGAAAAAGGGCACTAAAAACAGGTATCGTACTATATCAAATCATGGGCTTTGAACTCATAAAGAGGCTGGGAATATTCAGACTCGTGTGGATGAGAAACAAGGTTAGAAAAGATGAATTTTACATTTCTAATGTTGCAGTTGATAGAAAGCATCGTGGCATGGGATATGGAAGTAAGCTGATGAATTACGCCGAAAAATTAGCAAAAGAACACAATTTGAATAGAATTTCTCTTGATGTGGAGAACACAAATAGTTTAGCTATAGAACTGTACAAAAGACTTGGATACGTAGGAAAAAATGTTAAACGCGTTTACATAAAAGGTACTAAGTTCGTTTTCGTCAGAATGGTTAAAGAACTAGCGAAATAATTTGTTACTGAGGTGATAGAGTGATTAAAGAAAAGATGGAGAAATGCCCTGGATGTGGTGCAGATATTCAATTTGATAAGCCGGGTAAACCGGGTTTCATACCTGTAGATGTATATGAAAAACGCTTAAAGGAAGGTAAAGAAGTTCTTTGTCAACGCTGCTTCAAATTAAAACACTATGGAATGCTTACAGGTGAGGTTGATGAGGAAGAGATATTGAAGTTTCTTGAAAAGTATGTTGATAAATTTACCAATATTATGTACGTTATAGATATATTGGATTTTGAAGGTACGTACAGATCTGAAATTAATGAGATGATAAAAAATAAAAAGGTTATATACGTTGTAAATAAATTCGATATTTTACCAAGAAGTGTAAGCGGGTCTCAGTTGAAAAAATGGTTAACGGAAAGAATTCCAAATGCAAAAAAGGAAAATATATTCATGACAAGCACCAAGAACGGATTTGGAATAAGTAAATTAAAAGATTATTTGGAGAAATTGGAAGGTGAGATGCTTGTAATCGGTGTTACCAACGTTGGCAAATCTTCTCTTTTAAAAATGCTCACAAATTCAAAAGTTGTTGTTTCGCCTTATCCTGGAACAACAATAGGAGTCGTGAAACACAAACTGGGTAAATTGAAGATTTACGACACGCCTGGAATTGTAGTAAATGACAGAATGATAGATTTATTCGACGCGAAGTGTCAAGCTAAAGTTCTCTCAAAAGGTGAAATTTCTCGTAAGACTTTCAAACCATATCCGGAAGAGGTTATATTTATTGGAGGTTTATGTAAACTGAAAGCTGAACTGAAAGCTAATAATTTAAGACCTATATTCCAAATCTTCGCACCCGAGAATGTTACATTCCATAAAACTAAAAACCAAGAGTTCATAGAGAACTTTTCAAAGCATTTTGGTAAGGTACTTTATCCACCGTGTGGTAAATTTGATGTGAGTGAAATATCTTTCAAGACGATGGTTCTGGAAGTCAACGATAATCAAGAACTTTCTATACCTGGGTTATGTTGGATCAACGTTAAGAGAGGTCCTGTGAAGTTTTCAATTGAAATTCCACAAAATGTGGCGGTACAAGTCCGTCCAGCGTTAATTCAACCGAAAAAGAGATTTAACGAAAGTTAATATGAACCACCTATTAGATTTCAGAGAGGAGGAGTATTATATATGAAGAAGAAAGAACTTCCTATTGTTACAGGAGTAAGCAACAGACACGTTCACCTTTCGAGGGAAGATGTTGAGATTCTATTTGGAAAAGACTATCAACTTACACCGATAAAAGACCTTGGGCAACCCGGTCAATTTGCGTGTAAAGAGACGGTTATCATCGTTGGACCAAAAGGAGCTATCGAAGGTGTAAGGGTACTTGGACCGGAAAGAAAAGAGACACAAATCGAAATATCGTTAACTGATGCATTCAAACTTGGTGTAATACCACCAGTTAGAGATAGTGGAGATATCGAAGGTACACCTGGAATAACCATAGTTGGTCCTAAAGGAAGCGTTGTCAAGAGTAAAGGTGTAATTCTTGCTAAAAGACATATACATATGCATACAAGCGATGCGGAAAAGTTTGGAGTAAAAGACAAAGATATAGTGAAAGTTGTTGTCGAAAAAGGTGATAGAAGGCTTATATTCGATGATGT
>CAZOAS010000257.1:0-2533 GCA_964577745.1 uncultured Fervidobacterium sp. | reverse complement strand
TTTATCCATGGTACAGTGGTTATGCAAACGAAACTGGTATAGGTAAAGCCGAAGGAACAAATTATAACATACCATTACCATCCGGAGCAGATTTTTCGCTGTACAAAACAGCCTTAGAAAGTGCTTACAACAAGATAATTGGTTATAAACCTGACTTTTTCATACTCTCTTTTGGTACCGATACACATATAAACGACCCAGTTGGAAAATTTTCTCTAATCGATTCGGATTACAAAGAGATAGGTATCAAAATCTCAAAGATAATTGAAAAAGTGGGACTTGGTACAATTGTTCACGAAGGTGGATATAATCAAAAAGCTAACTTAAGCGCCGTTAAGAATTTCATCGATGGATTATTGAGCTAAGAATTTTTCTTTGAGGAGGAATAAATCATGTCGATGAAAGAGAAGATAATGTCAGACATGAAAGAAGCCATGAGAAATAAAGACGAGCTGAGATTAAGAGTTTTAAGAGCAATTAAAACAGCGATTGGGTATTTCGAGGTTGAAGGTGAAAAACGCGAGGCAACAGACGATGACATTGCTAAAATAATACTCAAAGAAATCAAGAAAAGGCAAGAATCCGTTGAAGCTTACAGACAAGCAGGTAGGGAAGACTTAGCACAAGCAGAAGAGGAAGAACTAAAAGTACTCCAAGAATATGCACCTAAAATGCTATCACGTGAGGAAGTGCAAGCGATAGTTAAGCAAGTAATTACCGAACTCAACGCAACACAAAAAGACTTTGGTAAAGTGATGAAAGAAGTAATGACGAGGGTAAAAGGCTCAGCCGACGGAAAAGTGGTAAACGAAGTAGTTAAGGAGTTGCTTTCCTGAAGTGAATAAAAAACCAAAGATATACCCAATTTTTTTGCCAAACGCTGGTTGCAGAACACGATGTGTGTTCTGTAATCAGCATATTATGACAGGAGAAACGTACCCAAACATTGAGGAACTTCACACGCTTAAAAATATTACGAATGCTGACGAGATAGCATTTTACGGTGGTACGTTTACTGGATTACCTCAAAAATTCATGATTGAATTACTCTCTGTACATCCAAATATTCCGAAAAGAATATCGACTCGACCTGATTGTATAGATGAAAGTATAATAACGATATTAAAAGAATGGAATGTGAAAACTATAGAACTGGGTATCGAAAGTCTTGATAACGAAGTGCTTTCAGCATCAAACAGAGGTTACACGTCCGAAACGGTTTTTAATGCGATTGAACTCATCAAACCACATTTTGAAATCATCGCACATTTGATGGTTGGTTTGCCGAAAGATAGCAAGGAAAAAGACATTGCAACAGTAAAAGATTTGATTAAGCTTGGTATCAAAGAATACAGAATTCATCCAACGCTTGTTTTCAAAAATACCAAATTAGAAGAAATGTACAAAAATAATCAGTACGTACCTTTAAGTATAGATGAAGCACTTGATATAGTCAGCGATATGGTCATACTCATTGAAGGCAATGGAGGAAAGGTTTTAAGAATGGCATATCACGTACCACAAAGCCAACTTCAATTTGTTGTCGCTGGACCATATCATCCATCGTTTGGAGACATGGTAAGAGCGCATATAATAAGGAAAATAATCAACAAACTTGAAATAAAAAAGGTAAAATATCCAAAAAAATTTGCATCTTGGTTTAATTCATATGGAAATACTCAGCTGAATGTAATTAAAGAAGAAACAGATAATACAAATTGCGAGATAATTTTTGATAATCTCTTATATAACAAAGCACTCCAACTTTATATGATGAATTCTTAGTTTCTTAAACATAACTAATCACGTTGTAGCAAACCAACAGAGGTGATGGGATGAATATTCAGGAAATAGTTTTTTGGAGTATTTTCTTAATTATAGCTTCATTATTAGTTGTTGGACAAGTACTAATAACAAATCCAACGAAAAATATTCCAACTCCACCTCAGGTAGTAGAATATTTTCCTGACGTGTCGAAGACCGATAGAGAAGCGGTACTAATTTACGAAAACACAACTTATGCCGAAAAGCTTGTAGAATTATCTGACAAAAAACCGATATACGGTCTTGGTGAATATTCAGGTCCCTCTTTTATCGAGAATATGGTAAAAGATGGTGCGCTCCAAATAGCATACCAACATATAATTAAAGAGCTTGATATCAAGAAAGAAGAGATAAAAAAATCCTTAGCTAAAGATTTTGAAGATAAAAAATTGGAAGAGTACGTAGATAAGCTCTTTTCGTTAATTTACCAATTTCTTTCCAACGACAGCTCACTTGCCGTTGTTTACAGAATATGGAGAAAAGAGAGAGGGCAGATTGTAACATACTATATGCTGACTATATTTGACGACAAATACGCTATTGCGTTATTAAAATCTGTAGGTTCAGACATTTTGAACGAATTTACCGACAGAGATATAAACTTCGAACTTATTTGGCAAAAAACTTTCAACGGAGAAAAAAACAACAAAAAATAAATGGCGGAGGCGGTGGGACTCGAACCCACAAGGACCGTAAGGTCCACCGATTT
>CAZOAS010000256.1:0-2555 GCA_964577745.1 uncultured Fervidobacterium sp. | reverse complement strand
AAAGGATGTGTGTTGGAGACAAAATGGAAATTTAATACCATCTATATTATATCATACTTTTCGGGAAAGTTGCAATTGTTAATATCAAAATTTTCATTCAGGATTTACTTTTACAGGAATGATTAGCGTCCTTAAGAGCCTTAGATTAGCTGTTCTTAAATGTAAAAACTAAAAAGTGCCCTTAACGGGCACTTTTAAATTGTTAAATATCAGTTTATGTATTTTATCTTCTGAACCTATTTATCTTCTTCATCATCATGTTACCGAATACTTTTGCCCTTTGAGTTGTTTGAAGAGGTGTAAAGTTAGGTTGCTGACTTAGTTTGTAACTTACTCCGTCAATGACAATGCTTTCTGGAAGGTTAACGCTTCTCTTAATACCGGTAATTTTAAAGTCGTCTCCAACCTTCAAGTTCTTCCAAACTGGAATAATTTGGGCTGGTATTTTTACTTCTTTTCCCTTTTCGTCAGCTAAAATGATCGTTGCCGTCGTTTTTGTAACTTCTATTCTCTTGATCTTAAAGCTAAGTGTTGTGTAATCTAAGTTGTCTCTTATAGGATTTCTTCGCAACTGAACTTTGTATTCGGAAGCTTCAATGTAAATTGGCGCAAGAAACGTCGTTTGTGTGCCTTTCACAACTACTTTGGAGCCAATTTTTACAGCCGTAGGATTTGCGAATGAAAGTGGTACACGTACTTCCGTTGATTCAGCTGTGTCTGTTTTATCTGTTTTAATGGTTACATATCCGTTGCCTCTTAATCCCATCACAACTTCTTTAACTTGACCAGTAAGTTCGAAACTTGTTTTTTCAACTGTCAATATACCACTCAGAGCACTGAGAATATCTGGGTTGGCTAAGGAAATAACAAATGGGATGATAACAAGTAAAATACCTATAACCTTTTTCATACTCTTCACCTCCACTCTAAGAATTTAAAATAGAATACGAAAGTACACAATCATTCTAATTCTATGTTTATAATATAATACTAAACCTTAAAAAATCCTTAGAAAATAATCCAGAAGCCTTCCTTAATAACCACCTTGGTAACTATATTTTTATTATTTTCATTTGTCACCTTGATTTTCGGAGTGTTTTATGTATAATTTGATAAGAAATCTTAGAACAAACAAACTGAGTTAATTTATAAAGAGAATTCTTTGTGGAGGTATAGTAGATATGAAAATTAAAAGAGGTTTATTTGTTTTAGTATATGTGCTTTTATTTTCTTTGCTCAGTTTTTCTCAACCGATAGCTATTTGGGTCGTCCGTGATCAGATTACTACACCGGAAAAAGTACAAAATGTCATAAAAGTAGCGACTGAAGTAGGAGCTCAACGACTTTACGTGCAAGTCGTTGGTAGAATGGATGCTTATTACGAATCAGATATTTTACCACGCGCCGAAGCTTTAGCTTCTCAACCAGCTGATTTTGATCCACTTGGATATATAATATCGCTTGCTCAACCTCTCAATATAAAGATTTCTGCTTGGATGAACACTTTTTATGTTTGGCCATTTAACTCCAGACCGAAAAGTCCCCAACATGTTGTAAATCAGCATCCAGAATGGATAACATACGATGCAAACGGTATAAGTTTGTTGAACTATAGTAGAGCAAGTGGATACGTAGAAGGTATGTTTTTAGACCCTGGAATTCCGGAGGTAAGAAATTATATTGCTTCTGTTGCCGATGAAATAGCAAGAAAATACGCCGTTGATGAGATCCACCTTGATTTTATAAGATATCCATATTCACACTTTGGGTATAACCCTATCGCTCTTGAATACTATAAAAAATTTCTTGAGGAGTATTCACGGGGAAAATCGTTTGTCGAAACCTTGGATGCATTCGATAAATTCAGAATTTTACAAGTTAATCTTGCCGTTCAGCAAGTATATCAAACTGTAAAGAAACGTGGGAAAAACCTTTCGGCAGCCGTATTTGCAAATTATTCAAGTGATGCAGTTAAGTACAGATTTCAGGACTGGGTTGCCTGGGTAAAGAACGGATACATCGATTATGTCTGCTTAATGTCTTACAGTTCAAATCCTAAGGATGTTTTATCAATTGCCACATCAACACTCAACCGACTGGGAGATTTATCGAGAGTCAGAATGGGAATTGGTGCAATGAATATGAGAAACTTCCCAGCAAGAATTGTGGAAACTATCCAATCTTTGGAACCGTTGAAACCAAACGAGATTATTTTCTTTTCATTCGAAGACCTTTTGTTAGAGGATGTCAAGAAATCAGTAATGCTTGTTTCTGGAGTTAATTTATTACAGAGTATTCAATCAACGGTTTCTCCAACTCCAAGTGCGACATCAACTATACCAGGTACGAATTTAAATACAACACCAACAGCTACATCTACACAACCAGATACTACGCCAACATCAACGGATACTAACACGATTAATATCCCTCAAGTGCCATCAAATGCAACAAATAATTCAAGCAGTACAACTGTACCACAAGGAAAGAAATAGTGATATTTTCAAAAAAGTTATAAAATAAATCACTCCCGCATAAAAGCGGGGGTGATTTAT
>CAZOAS010000255.1:0-2597 GCA_964577745.1 uncultured Fervidobacterium sp. | reverse complement strand
CCTGAGAATGTTGATCAACTGCACCGAGTGCTTTAACAGGCGTTTGACCTACATTCACCCTATTGCCTTCGTTATCGTACGTCTTACCGAGGCTTTCAGCCCAGAGTTGACGATACCAGTCGGCAAGATAATAGAGCCTGTTCGAGTAAGCCATCATAACTGAAATATTTCTTCCCTTTTTATAGTGCAAGTAATTAATTACAGCAAGCAACGCAGCTGGATTTTGCCAGAATGGTGCTTTTATCGTCTTTTCATAAGCTTCCCTTGCACCTATTATCATTTCCTCGATATCAACACCTGCCGCTTTTGCCGAAAGCAATCCTACAGGTGTTAAAACACTAAATCTCCCACCAACATCAGGTGGAATATCAAGCATCCTTATACCTTCACTCCGCCCAATTCTTCTAAGTACACCTTTCTCTGGATCAGTTGTAAAAACTATATGATTTTTCGGATCTAAACCGTACGCTTCAAGTATACTACGAACTACCAAATAATTTGCCATTGGTTCCGCTGTCGTTCCAGATTTAGAAATTATATTGAACAGTGTCGTCTTTGGATTCACACAATCGAGCACAGAAGCCAAATAATCTGGGTCAACGTTATCGACAACAAACACTCTTAAATATCCGTTTCGTTCTTCCGAGCTCATCGAATTCCAATTGAAAGGTCTAAGTGCATTTTGAATTGCTATATTTCCAAGTGCTGAACCACCGATACCCAAAACAACTATGTTGTCAAATGTAAAAAGAAAATCACTCAATTCATTAACAGAATCTATCCACTTTCTTGTCAAAACTGCATTCACAAAACCAGGTTTGTTTTCATCAAATCTTTGAAGAAAATCTGAGACTCTCTGTTCAAGTGCTGAAATTTCTTCCGTACTCAAACCACCAGACACGTTATCGGAAATTGTATAGGTAAAATCAAATTTTAACATACGTACACCTCCAAGTTGATACAAAGGTTTCGAAAAAACTTTTAATACTTAATAGGTGCGATAATAGGCAAATCTTTTAGCAAATCCCTTGGATTAAGGTAAGTTAACTCGATAAGAAACGCAGAAGCAATAACTGTGCCTCCAACCTTTTCAACAAGTCTTTTAAGTGCCATAGCGGTACCACCTGTGGCAAGTACATCGTCGATGATAACAACCCTTTGACCTTTTTCTATCGCATCTTCGTGCATATGAAGTTCAGCTTTTCCATACTCAAGTTCGTAAACATCGCTGACGGTCTTATATGGTAGTTTCCCTGGTTTTCTAACTGGAACAAATCCCTTCCCAAGTTTATATGCCAACGGTGCTGCAATCATAAAACCTCTCGCTTCTGGACAGACTATAAGGTCAAAATCGAATTTCTCAAGTTCACTTGCAATCGTATCTATGGCATATTTGAAAGCTTCAGGGTTACGTACTAATGGTGTGATATCTCTAAACATAACACCTTTTTGTGGAAAATCTGGAATATCTCTAATAAAAGCTTTTAAGTCCACCTTGTACACCTCCAAATTTTCTATTATTTACAGTTGTATTTTACCACAAAAGTTTGTAAATTGAAAGTAGAAAAGCAGAAAAAATACCACTGTAAACAGGCGCTTCCAACCAAGAGAATATTATCTTCTGGAAGATTTTCTTATTCGTTATTCTTGTTCCATTAGCTCCTCCAATACCAAGGATACTTCCTACTATGGAGTGAGCTGCTGATATCGGTAAACCAATCAAGGAAAATAACCATATTGTAAACGCCGAAGAAGAAATTGATATCATCGCTGAAAAATCATCGATATGAATAAGTTCACGTCCCACCGTGTAAATAGTCCTTTTACCAAGTAGAACTATACCAATCGAAAGCGAAACACCGCTTAAAGCAAGTAAAAATAACGCGTTGAACCCTTTGTTGTACAGTATACCAGTTATCTTTCCCGCATTGTTAGCTCCCAATGAATAAGAACCATATATTGTAAAGAACCATAGCATGAATCTTAATAACGTATTTCTAAACCTTATATTTTTAATCCTTCTAAAAATTCTCGAGAAAAATTTAAAAAATACAAAGCTAATTGCATAAGAAACAATTGGTGTTAGAAACCATCCAATGGTAATGGAAAGTAAGATCTTCGGTTCAACTTCTTTTGTAAGTATACCAACACCAACGTTAGCTCCAACAATAGCTTGTGTCATGGAAATCGGAAGCTTCCGCATAAGAAAAAGAAATGTAACAAGCGATGCAGACAAATTAATTATAATTACCTCTATAATATTTACTTTAACCAAACTTGATGCAACCCTCATTCCAGGTAAACCACCAAGGAGTGCTCCAAGAATGACCATTGAGGAACAAACAATAAGTGCTTTTTTAACTTTAAAAATACCGTTGGCAACTGTTGGACCAAGGATATTACCAGCATCGTTTCCACCCATAATAACACCGAGTGTCATGGACGGTAAGAACAATAATAGATTAGTAAGAAAAATGTTGTGCAGCACTTTTGACTTCACCCCTAAGAACCTTGGAAGAATAGTTGACCTACTCCCCACATTAAATGCGAGGATTCTTCGTGCGGTATGTTAACTTACTAACCTTAACCGCACTGGG
>CAZOAS010000254.1:0-2605 GCA_964577745.1 uncultured Fervidobacterium sp. | reverse complement strand
GGTACGTTATATTCGATATATCAAGATGCTGATAAGGTTTATGCTGTACTTTCTGAAAATACTGAATATTTTTTGAAGAACAATAATTTTTCTCCATCAAAATTCACGAATCTTGAACTTGTCGTAAAAGAATCTTTATTCACACTTGATGAGTATTATAAATTCTTCAAACGTCTTTACGGTCGAACAAAGTTTTCAGATCTCAAAATTCCAGTGCTTGTTGTGGTATTTGACCTGGAAAATATGAGTTCGATGGTAATAAACGAAGGATATATAGTTGATGCCGTCCTTGCAAGTTGCACTGTTCCTGGTGTGTTTGAACCTACCTTCATAGCTGGAAGCAAAATGCTCGATGGCGGTGTTTTATCTCCTTTACCGACAACTGAACTAAAAGAATACGGGGCTGATAAAATAGTGGCAAGTATCTTTGTAGAGCCGAAGAAAAGTTACAATACACAGATGGAACTTATGCTTTACATCGATTCTTTGAAAGGAGAGATGATACTCCAAAAGGAAGTTGAAAACTCGGATTTTGTTATCAGTTATCCTATAGAAGTAGATTGGACTGAATTCCGAAAGTACAGAGAAATATTTAACTTGGGAATGAACGTTGCTATGAAAAGGAGAGATGAATTTGAAAATTTCCTTAGGCGGTGATGTTGTACAGTACCTTGGTGCGATAGGTCTTTTAAAAGCTCTCGATGAAGCTGGACTAAACGATATCGAAATACATTGTTCTGGTTTTTCATGTATTCCGACTTTGCTTTGGTTTTACAATAAGAATAGCGCTTACAATGTAATCTCAAAAATGTGGGAAGAAACTCTTAAGACTTTTCCCAATGCAAGTAAACCTTCGTTGAAAGAGCTTTCAAAAAGTCTTTTAGTACTATTAAAAATGCAAAAACGGCTTGACCCATCAGCAAGCAAGGAGAAAATTTTGCAATTTGTCGATAAATGGATTCCGGAACAAAAACTTGAAGATATTGCAAACTTGAGAATTTATGCTTATAATTTAACAGAATCAAAAGAAGAGATACTTTCTGGGAATTCTAAGGAAGCGATAGCCAAAGCAATTGCATATCCAATAGACTTTTCCCCTGTAGATTCTTATATATCGCTGAGCTGGGTAGTTGGAATTCCAGACGGAGATGTTATAATATATCTCGACTGGGATAAAGATATTCAGCCTCAAAAAGCCACTGATTATCTTCTAATCTCAACCTTTGCCAGGAGTTTTGAACTGACTAAACAAAAGAAATCGAAGGCAAAATTCTGCTCAGAAATTAATTTGAAAAGTTTTGCTGATATTTCAAGTATTAGTAAACGTTTCTATGATTCAGGACGGCAATTGGTGAGTTTAGTTACACAAAAATAATAATTAAATAATAATCACTTTGTTAGGAGGGATATTCATGAAGAGGATTCTTAGGTTGTTTACCATCATCTTTATAGCTGTAGTGTTGGTCGCTATGCTCACATCTCAGACAACCACAACAACAAAAACACAAACAAAGTCAAAAACTGTACGGATTTCCGCAGATTACGTTGAACCAAAGAGCGATGTTATATACTATAAGGGTAAGATTTTTGTTAACATAGACGAAGATAAGGTCAGCCTTAAGACTTCGGAGATGTACGTAAGAAAAGTTAGCGATAAATGGAGAACTGTTGAGGTAACAACAAAAGCTGAGTTCAGTTTCGACGGTGGAAATGCAACAGCTGATAAGATGATTTACGATTTGGATAACAGAACTGGTTCGATGACAAACGCTAACGTAACTGTTATCGATACGAAGAGTAACGAAAAAATCACGATAATAGCCGACACCCTCAATTTTGACCTTGGAAATGATAAGTACAGTGGTACGAAAAAAGGTGGAGTTAACATAACGAAAGGTAAAATAACAGCTGTAGCTGATAGATTTGAATACGATAAGAAAAAGGGTGAACTAATCCTCGTTGGTGCTGTTGTAATAAACGACGAAGAAAAAGGTATGAAGATGACTGCGTCCGATGCAACCGTTTACACCGAAAAGAACGAAATGAAGGCTAACAATGTCAACATAGAACTTAAGGTTGAATAACAACAACTTCTTGGAAAGAGTGAGATGCTTGAAACGGATTATAATCTCCGGACCAACTGGCATAGGAAAGACAGACTTAGTAGTTGAATTGTCAAATCACTTGCCTTTGGAAGTTATATCGATGGATTCGAGACAAGTGTACAAATACATGGACATTGGTACTGCAAAACCGGATCCGTATCAGCTGATGGTTGTAAAACATCACATGATAGATATCATCGAACCATCAGAGTATTACAATGCTTTTTTGTACCAAAAACAAGCTAAAGAAGTTGAAAAAGAAATAATATCCAGAGGAAAGATTCCCATTTACGTTGGTGGGACTGGTTTGTATATTGATGCTTTGGTGAAGGGCTTCTTCGAAGGTGTACCAAGAGATGAGAACATTAGGAAGGAATTGAGCAAGCTTAATGAACAAGAGCCGGGTATACTGAGAAAAATGTTAGAAGAATTTGACCCAGAATCGGCAAGTAAAATACACCCTCAAGATGTAAAAAGAACGATAAGAGCACTGGAAGTTT
>CAZOAS010000253.1:0-2607 GCA_964577745.1 uncultured Fervidobacterium sp. | reverse complement strand
CTACCAATGACAGACAAGATTATAGAATTCAAAGCGGAAACGGAAGGTTATATAAATGCGATTGACACTGAGAAAATCGGAATAGCATCCAATTACCTTGGAGCCGGAAGAAAGACAAAAGAAGATACAATAGATTACAGCGTAGGTATAGAGATAACAAAAAAATTAGGTGATTATGTAAAACCGGGTGATATCTTAGCAAAGCTTTACGTAAGTCAAAAGAGCGAAGTTGAAGAGGCAAAAAAATTACTCAAAGAGAGTTACAAAATAGCCGCTGAAAAACCTGTGCTAAAACCTATCATACTCTCTATAGTTCAGTAAGTGACAATGATTTCAAAATACTTTCTGAAAAAACGGGCTTTTAAGATATGATAAGCCCGTTTTTTTCAAATTAATTTCTTAGAATTATGGAAAAAATTACCGTGCTATGGTATAATAAGTTGACAAAACAAACAACTGAAGGTTGGGGTGTTAAAGACGTGACGAAGACTAAGGTAACTATCTTATTATACCTTGCTATGGTAGCAACAATCACAGTTGCCCAAGTTTTTTTAGTAAATAACAAACTCCTCACGCCAATCAACGGTTACTTTTCAGAAGAACAGTTAAGAGAAATGGGGTTTAACATAGTAAAGAATGAAAAGGTATATCTTATTTACAACAGAAAACTCATCATCGGTTCCGATGGTGATTTTCTTGTTGATTTTGAACAATATGTATCCAAAGTTTACATGATTTCGGCTGGAAAACTCTTAGTTAAGCAAGAATTCATAGCCGATTTTCTGAAACTTTCAAAAACGGGCGATATATTCTTTGACAAACCAATTTCCATTTCATCAGCCAGCTACAGCGAAGATAAGATAGTGATATCAACCTCTTCAGAAATTTCAAAAGAACTTCTAAATGTTTCCTATTCAAGTGGGGTTCTGAGCGTAAGGATAACACCAGCAGACATACCAAAAAGTATTTCAAATGGTATTTCGGCAACAAGAACAAACGGTTCCGTAGTAATCACTCTTACCAAGCAAATTGAGAGTTACAATCTGGAAATATCCGGACAAAACATAATAATAACACTTGCACCACTGGTTAAAAAAGTTGATTACGTAAAAAAGACAGAATCTTTCGCTGGAAGAACATTTACTGTGAATTACTTAATAGTTGATCCGAAATACGTGAATATAGTACCGTTACTTCCGAAAAAGGGTATAGGTGCAACGGCACCTTTGAACAGCATACTCTCTGAAAACGGTGCTCAGCACGGAGTTAATGCAAATTACTTTGATCCAGCAACAGGTTTACCAATTGATATCGTCATAGCTAATGGAAGAGTATTATCACACCGATATGGACTTCGACCTATGTTTATCCAAACGGTGGATAACAAGGTATTCATTGGCAAGAACTATGTGGACATAACCGTACGAATAGGAGAAATCCTTTTGCTCGTTAAAGGAGTCAACACAAAGGCTCTTGGTGAAGTGAATCTTTACACACAAGAATTTGGACTTTCAATACCAAAGGATATATCAAAGACTTATTTTGTTGTAAAAAATAACAAAGTTGTCTCTGAAGGATACGTACAATATGTCCCATCCGATTCTATGGTGATTATGATAAGCAACGAAATCAGAAAGAAATTCTTTAAAGATGTAGTAGGTCTTTCCGTGTCTATGGAACTTTACACTGATAATGGTTTCAAAATTCGAAACGCTATCGGTGCTGGACCTTTACTTATCCAAGATGGAAAGATAATTCCTGATGCAAACGAAGAAAAGCTTAGATACGGTGGAGGCATACCTACAACGAGAACCGATAGAACCATCATCGCAATTAAAGATGGAAAAGTTCACTTAATTACGATAGAGGGTCTAAGTGGTGCTGGTATGAATTTCGATGAAGCCGCTCAGTTTTTACTATCGAAAGGTTATGTATCAGCCATGATGCTTGATGGTGGAGGTTCAACATCGATGGTGTATTCAAATAAATACGTGACAAATGGTTCACCCAGAAATATACCGGTTGCTCTTGGATTAAAGTAAAGTTTCTATATATTTCAAAAATTCTTTAGCATACATACCTTTGATGATTTTCTTTGTAATAGCCTCTTTTGCAAGTTTATCAACATAATTGTTGAGCGCATCATTTTGATGCGCTCTAACTTTTATAAATTCTATCTTCATGCCTTTGCTAATGTACTCTTCTACAAACTTTACGTAAAACTTCGTTAGTTCTGTTTTTGCCTTCCATTCACCGGATATCCATTTATTCAGTCCTTCATAATCATGAAAAATCTCCACACTAAGCAAATTTTGCTTAAAAGCCGAATAAATGCTATACATAACCGATAGAATTTCTCCAGATACATTTCTATGCACAGCTAATTTTTCCGAATTTGCAAAAAACTGAAATTCTTCAACCGTTTTATCCACATTCTTGATTATTCCAGCACTACTTACCAATCCATCATAAAAACTACCATCCGTGTATACTATCCACATTAAACTTGCCCCTTTACGTAAAATTTCCAGTATTTCCTCACAAACAACAATACAGGTAACGCAATCAACACACCAACAAAACCAAGTAAACCACCAAGAAGGAATA
>CAZOAS010000252.1:0-2608 GCA_964577745.1 uncultured Fervidobacterium sp. | reverse complement strand
TAACTAAAAAGATAGATGCGGCATTTTTTGATTACATTAATGCATTGTACATAGCAAGAACTTATGATTTCACAGTTTACAAAGAACTCATTTATAAAATCAACGTTGGATATATAATATTGAACAAAAACATAGAGAAAAAATTCAATGAGATACTTAAAGAACTGAAAAGTACCTACATAAATCAGGTTTTAACAAGTTACATCGGAACCATAAAGTAATGACAAAACAAAACCACCACATCCAATCACGGATGTGGTGGTTTTTTACGATTTGTTTATTACAGTATCAATCCACCATCGACGCCTATAACTTGACCAGTAACATAGGATGATTCATCTGAAGCAAGGAACAGGTAAAGGTACGCAACTTCGATAGGTTCACCAAGTCTCTTCAATGCAGCTCTTTCTGCCATTGCCGTTAATATCTTCTCTGGTACCTTTTCTGTCATTGGTGTCTTTATGAACCCTGGTGCAACTGCGTTCACTCTTATCTGAGCACCTTTTCTTGCGAATTCTTTCGCCCATGTTTTTGTCATGCCGATAACGCCGGCTTTTGTTGCAGAATAGTTCGTTTGACCGATATTTCCGTAAACTCCTACAACTGAAGATGTGTTGATTATACTACCTTTGCCCGCTTCAAGCATGTAAGGTACAACTGCTTGAGTCATGTTGAATACACCTTTAAGATTAACGTTGATTACCTTATCCCAATCCTCTTCAGTCATATTTTGGATTAGTGCATCTCTTGTTATACCTGCGTTGTTAATCAATACATCTATTTTCCCAAACTTCTCTACAACATCTTTAACTACTTCAGCTATCTTTGCTCTATCCGTGACATCGAGTTTGTAAAAGTGTATATTTGGATTATCGTAAGTTGCTTCTCCAACATCACATGCAATTACGATAGCTCCTTCTTTTGCAAATAGTTCAGCTGCCGTTTTACCTATACCGCTACCTGCTCCTGTGATAATACATACTTTACCTTCAAGCCTCATGGATATTCCCCCTTTTCAATTCGCATTTTTATTCAATGTTTTCAACGATAACGGCAGTACCCATTCCGCCACCGATACAAAGTGTTGCAAGACCGTATTTCAAATGTCTCTTCTTCATTTCGTAAAGTAACGTAACAATTATTCTATTTCCACTTGCTCCAATTGGATGACCGAGTGCGATACCTCCACCATTCACGTTTGTTCTTTGGAGTATCCAATCTTTTGAAACTCCGAAGAGTTTCTCCCAACCTTTTATAACTGCAAGACTCTGAGCTGCGAAGGCTTCGTTAAGCTCTATCAATTCTATATCTTGGAACGACATTCCAGCCTTTTTCAAAACTTTTTCCGTTGCCGGTACTGGACCTATCCCCATTCTCATCGGATCAACACCTGCTTGTGCCCATGCAACGATTCTGCCTATTGGTTTGACTCCTTTTTCTTGAACATATCTTTCACTTGCAAGTACGATAGCACTACCACCATCGTTTATACCACTTGCATTACCAGCCGTAATCGTACCGTTTGGTTTAAACGCCGGTTTCAGTTTTGCAAGAGACTCGAGAGTTGTCTCGAACCTTGGATGCTCGTCAGTATCAAATATCTTAACACCTTTTTTGTCCGGAATCTCAACTGGTACAATTTCATCTTTGAATTTACCAGATTCAATAGCCGCTTTTGCCTTCATCTGACTATTGTAAGCAAATTCATCTTGCTCTTCTCTACTAATTGAAAATTCCTCAGCTAAAGCTTCGGCGGTTAGACCCATGTGGACTTTGTTAAACACATCTGTTAGACCATCCAAAATCATATGATCTTGCAATTCTTGAGAACCAAATTTTAGTCCAAATCTTGCCCTGTAATTGAGCATGAACGGAGCTTGAGACATACTTTCAATGCCACCCGCAAGAACAACATCTGCTTCTTTAAGTTCTATATCAGTTGCTCCAATCATAACCGACTTCATACCGCTACCACACAACATATTCACGGTATATCCCGGTTTTTCAGCTGGGACGCCTGCATAAATCGATACTTGTCTACCAGGTCCCATACCCTGTCCAGCGGTGAGTATACAACCGATGATAGTCTCATCAACTTCCTCAGGTGAAATACTAGCTTGTGCCATTGCCGCTTTAGCTGCTATCGCCCCTAATTGAGTCGCTGGAATATCTTTCAATGAGCCACCATAAGTACCAATAGCTGTTCTCTTTGCACCAAGAATATAAACCATGCCACCACACCTCCCAGTACCGAAATCCTGAGTTCGGAATCCGGATTCAATATTTAGAATCTCTTCAACAGTTAAAGTAATACATGAATCACCTTTCACATTAATTCATAAATATTAAACCACTTTTCGTATAGTGATGTCAAAATAGTAAACAAACTGATTTGATAACCATACATTAAAATACTGAAGATTTATCCATGTAAGTGGATTTTTTGGATAAATTTTCTAAAAAAACAACAAAAGAACATCTATGTAACAGAATTTCAAATTTAGAGCTTGACATACACTGATATATGATATAATAATCACGTAACTAAACTTAACGAATTTGTACGAGATACAAACTATCTTTAAGAATCCAAAACAACAAATCTTAG
>CAZOAS010000251.1:0-2609 GCA_964577745.1 uncultured Fervidobacterium sp. | reverse complement strand
TAAAAAACAAGGGGGGGAGGGTTATGCAAGTATCTCTTGACCATCTTTCTAAAAAATTAAAAGAAGCTTTAGATGACTCAGAAAACTTATTGAAGAACGTGAAAGATATAAGGGATGAAGCCTTTGAACCTGATATTCAAAGTAAACTAAACGAAGCTTATGTGAATTTAACAAAACTATACAACGAGAAACTAAAAGCCTTCTATGAAAAAGCATCAAACGGCATAATGGAAGTAGCATTTGCTGGTGCCGAGAAAACGGGAAAAAGTACTTTTATAAACGCCTTCATAGAGCGAAATTTACTTCCAAGTGCTCATGAGAGAACAACATTCACAATAACAGAAGTACGGTATTCAGAAGAAAACAAAGTCGAAGTTGAGTTTTATTCAAAAGAAGAATTTAACAAAGAAGTACTCCAAAAATTACTCTTGGAAGCTCACTATCCCGGTTGGGATAAAACAGAACTTGATATTCTGACATGGGAAGAAGTTGACAGACATTTCAAAAAACTCAGTACTGAACAACCAGAGATTTATAAAGGTATACAATCGCAAGTTGACAATGATTTAAAAGACATTTTAAAAGATGGTAAAGAAATAATCAAACGCCATCTAACAGGTGGAAAGAACCTTTACAAAGAAGAAGATATAGAAGCTTACAAAGAATTCATAGTAGACCGTTACAAAAGCCGTGCTGTAAAACGTGTAACTATTTACACACCTAAGCTGGAAAACATCAAAAACGTTATTATTTACGACCTTCCTGGATTCGACTCCCCAACGATAGTACACAGCAAATTCACCGAAGAAATGCTGAAAAAAGTTGATGCTGTTGTATTCGTCAAAAAGCTAATAGAGCCCAGTATAAAACGTCCAGAAATTCAAATGATAAACAACGTAAGAGAAGAAGATGGTATTCCACTTAGAGAAAAAACATTTTACTTCCTCAACCAGGCTGATTACGCCGATGATATCTACGTACTTGAGAAAGACAAACAAAAATTTATAGAAGAACTCAAAGAGCACAACATATACAACGGTGATGACAAAATCTTCGCTGGATCCGCTCGTGCAGTGTTACAGAAAATTGGAGTTGAAAATGGTAAGACACAAGTCATGGAAAAAGCCAAACAACTTGGTGTACTTGATAGCATTGATGAATTAAAAAAAGCACTGAGAGATTTTTACGAAAGAGAGAGGGCAAAGATACTTGAACATCGCTCAAGCAAAGTCTTAAATGACATAAAGAGCATCGTGCAACAGATAATAGAACTTTTAGAAGTATACGCCGAAGATTCTGAACAATCAAGCCCTGTAGACGAAAAATTCATGTTACTCGTAGACGAATGGAGAAAATCCCTCAGAAATGAGTTAGAAGATTTCCAACGTAAGATGAAAAACAAAATCTATGAAACCAAGGAAAAATCAGAGAGTTTAAGCAAAAAGCTGGAATTACAGATAACATCGAAAGTAACATATCCAACAGACGAAGAAATAGAAGAGGCAAAGAAGAATGTCGAAGTAAAAACATCAACAAGGGAAGAGAGACCTGACTCGTTTAACAAAGAACTTCGTGAAAAGATAAGTGAAAGATTGGAAAGAGAAGTTAGACTTCAAGTATCAATCGCCTTTGAAAATGAGATTAATAAAATATACCAAGACGTTACATCAATATTCACAGATACACTCCAAAAAGTGTCAAATGCATTATTCCCTGAAAAATCGATTAACTTAAAAGACAACGAACAACTCCAAAAATCTGTTGAGAATTTTGTAACAAAACACGAATTTGCAAAAATGTACGAAATAACAGCTTTAGTCATGAGATTTACAGGAGATATAATGGAAATCATGGTTTCAACTCCTATGAGCTTCCAAGAGAGAAATAAAAAATTTAAAGAAATCGAATCAGAAATATACTCCCTTGCGGCATTTTACAAAGATTTTGACCCTTCGAAACCACTTATAGATAGTGAATTTATAAAAATAGTAAAGGGTAAAAGAATTTATAGTGAAAACGATTATCAAAAATTAGCCAACAAACTTAAAGAATCATTGAAATCAGGTATAGACAGAATAGATGAAGTTTTGAGGCGAGTAAGAAACGAAAAAATAGACGTTTTTTATTTAATTGAAAAAATAACAAAGCTTGCTCCAAAAACAGTCGATGAAGTGTTCAATATCATGAACAGACTTGGTGATTCCACAGAGGCAAATATACAACCATCGACGTACGAAGAAGTATTAGACGAAATAAAATCAGACCTGGAAAACTTTAAAACGATTATCAGTGAAGTCATAGTTAAAGCAGTTTATCCAGAAAAAGCATTTGTTAACGCTCTTAGTCTGTATATAAGGGAACTGATTAGCAAACTATCATTTGATAGTGCTGGAGCTGAAGAATTCAGAAAATTAGCCTTACAAGCGAAAAGATACATTGCCGAAGAATACAAAGGTGAGCATAAGAAAAAACAACGTTTCGCTTGGTTATCAACAAGAGCTATAGAAGAACTCAGAAATAATTTGACTAAGATAGGATAAAAACAAACAAGATGGGGGGATTCAACATGCCAGTGGTAAGTCAAGTGAATAATCTGAAAAATTTGGCAG
>CAZOAS010000250.1:0-2621 GCA_964577745.1 uncultured Fervidobacterium sp. | reverse complement strand
GGAGGTGTCAGAATTAGTTATTCTTTGGAAGAGTCTCTTAACGTACTGGATGAGTTACTTACTAAACCGATAAAAGGAGAATTTCCAGCTGGTGTTCTGGTAGAAGAAGTTATTGAACACGATAGTGAATGGTATTTTTCCATTTCAATAGATAGGTCATCAAGAAATCTTATGTACGTATTTTCAAAAAATGGGGGAATAGATATCGAAGGGTATTCAAAATTACATCCTGAGGAGATTATTCGTACAAATGATTTAGATGACTTACCAAACGGTATAAGAAAAACTGCTGAAAAATTAAGGAATGTGTTTTTGAAATATGATTTGACATTACTTGAGATAAATCCGATTGGAATACATATGGGAGAGCATTATCTTTTAGATGCTGTTTTTCACGTTGATGATAATGCACTTTACAGACAAAGTTGGATAGGAAAATCTGAAGATAGCAGTGTTGTCCGACTAAACGGTGATGTCGGAGTTATAGGTTGTGGTGCTGGGATTGTTATGGCAACTATAGATATGTTAAAAGAGTACGGTTTTGAACCTGCTAATTTTTGCGATATAGGTGGAGGAGCTACAAAAGAAGAATTGTTAAAAGCTATGCTTGAAATAAAAGAATTTTCGAATGTGATAGTTTTGAACATATTTGGCGGAATTACCGATTGCATCCAGATTGCTCAAGGTATAAAAGAATTTCATGATGAATATCCATACATTAATCTTTTTGTAAGACTGTCTGGTAATAACGAAGAAAGGGCAAAAGAGATTCTTAAATCAGTTAGTATTGAAGTTGCTGAGGATATGAAAGAGTTAATTGAAAGCTTGCTTAAAAAGAAAAAAGGAGGTAGTAAGTATGTTTTGGAAAGAGAATAAAGTGTGTGTTTATGGTATTACGGGTAAATACGGAAGTTATCATACAAAGAAGATGATAGAATACGGTACGAATATCATATGCGGTGTTAGCAAAAATAAAGATGTAAAAGAATTTTTTGGTAAACCTGTTTTCAATTCGTTGAGTGAAACAGATATGAAACCAGATACTGCCATATTTTTTGTTCCAGCACCTTACATGTACGATGCATTCGTTGACGCTGCACAAAACGGTGTGAAAAATTTTGTTGTTATCACGGAACATATACCTGTACATGACACACTTAAGATGGTGGAATTTGTTAAAAAGAACAACTTAACTATGATCGGTCCAAATTGCCCTGGTATAATTCATCCGAAAGAAAGAGTAAAATTTGGAATAATGCCAGAAAGGTATTTCAAAGAAGGAAAAGTTTGCATTATATCACGTAGTGGAACATTGATGTACGAAGTTGCTAAGAATATCAGTGAAGAGGATGGTGTTGGTATTGCACTCGGACTTGGCGGTGACCCTGTAGTTGGTACAAACGTTTCGGAAGCTTTCGAGATAGTAAAGAATCTTGGTTATGAGAGAGTTGTTTTGATTGGTGAAATTGGTGGAGAAGAAGAGATTAAAGGTGTTGAATATGCACTCAGCATAGGTTTTAAACCGGAAAATATAAAAACATTCTTTGCAGGACGACATGCTCCAGAAGGGAAGAGGATGGGGCATGCCGGTGCTATTATCGAAGGTGAGAAAGGGACTATTAAATATAAAGAGAAAAGGCTAAAAGAATTTGGAGTTACGGTGGTGAAGTTTCCATGGGAATTAAGAAAGATTATGGTGTAGTTTTAAAAGAATACTTTTTAGCTTCTTTCGGAGTACTCTTAACAGCTCTTGGTCTTTCGATATTCTTGATTCCCAACAATGTTGCAGCTGGTGGGGCATCTGGGTTGGCAATAGTTTTAAACAGACTTGTAAATCTTTCCGTTGGAATATGGATGTATATAATCAACGGGTTATTATTTTTGACTGCTTTTTTGATTGTTGGATTTGATTTCAGCTTTAAAACAATTTACTGTACATTCTTGCTGAATTTCTTAGTTGACCTTTTCAGTAGAATATTGCCATTTTTCAAGTACCAAGGTGATATGATCATTTCTGTGTTTTTTGGAGATATATTGACAGCGATAGGTATGGCAATTGCGTTTTCTCAAAATGCATCAACCGGAGGAACAGATATAATAGCCAAAATACTTAACAAATTCTTTGGTTTCCCTATGGGGATGACGATACTATTCTTGGACTTTGCCATAGGTATATCCGCTGGAGTTGCTTACGATTTGAATACAGGTATGTATTCTATTCTGGCAATTATCATCAATGGAACGACAATCGATTTTGTGATGAAAGGATTGGAATTGTCTGTTAATGTGTGGATCGTTTCAGAGAAATGGGATGATATAAGAAAATTTGTTCTTGAGGAACTTGGAAGAGGTGTAACGATATTCGAAGGGATAGGTGGATATACAATGAATGCGAAAAAGATTTTGTTAGTTGCTCTAAAGCGTCAGGAATTGCATGAATTCGTATCGAAGTTGAAACAGATAGATCCACATGCATTTTTCATAGTTAACGAAGCAAGAAATGTGTTTGGTGAAGGTTTTAAAGAACTTATTTGATAAATACAAAAAGCCCCGCATGTGCGGGGCTTACTTATAGAAATTCTCGGCTCTAAAACCCCGCATTTTAATGCACGGATACAGAG
>CAZOAS010000249.1:0-2630 GCA_964577745.1 uncultured Fervidobacterium sp. | reverse complement strand
ACACAACGCAGGTGGAAAGAATATTTGGAGATCTATTAGAAATTTTGGATACGGGAAAGAATTTAACAAACCTAGGCTAATTGTAGTTTATTTACTGAGAGTTTTTTACTTGATAATAAGTAGAATAAGGGAGCCTTTAAAAAGGTGAATATAAAACACTAAAGTAATTTGATTAATAAACTCTATACACCGAGGTGTTAAAATGCGTAAAGGGATTATTTTAGCAGGTGGAAGTGGAACAAGGTTGTATCCAATGACTCTCGTTGCAAGCAAGCAGCTTTTGCCTGTGTACGATAAACCCATGATTTTCTATCCATTAAGTATTCTCATGCTTGCAGGTATCAGAGAGATATTGGTTATCTCTACTCCACAAGATTTACCAAAATTCAAAGACTTACTCGGTGATGGGAGCCAGTTTGGAGTTAGTTTTTCATATGCAGAACAACCTTCCCCAAATGGTCTTGCCGAAGCCTTTATCATTGGTGAATCGTTTATTGGTGATTCTCCCTCGGCTATGATTTTAGGAGATAATATCTTCTATGGACATAACCTAACAAAATTACTTAGACAGGCAAATGAAAATGATGACAAGGCAACAGTGTTTGCGTATTACGTTGATGATCCAGAAAGATATGGTGTTGTGGAATTTGATAGTAATTACCGTGCGATATCTATCGAAGAAAAACCAAAACAACCAAAGTCAAATTATGCGGTCACTGGTTTGTATTTTTACCCTTCCGGTGTATCTGAATATGCCAAGATGATAAAACCATCTTGGAGAAATGAACTGGAGATAACTGACTTGAACAGGATATACCTTGAGAAAGGTTTGCTTGATGTAAAGATAATGGGAAGAGGATATGCATGGTTCGACACAGGAACTGTTGAATCATTATTCGAAGCAGTTGAGTTTGTTAGAGCAGTCCAAAAACGACAAGGAATAATAATAGCTTCCCCTGAAGAGATAGCATATCTAAATGGATGGATAAGCCTTGAGCAGTTATACAAAGCGGTTGATAGATACGGTAAATCACAGTATGGAGCATATTTAAGAAAAGTGGCAGAAGGAAAGATAATCTACAAACAGGAGTAGATTGTATGAAGTTCAAGAAGATAGAAACAGGTATAGAAGGATTGTACATAATCGAACCAACAGTATTTGGAGATGCACGCGGATTTTTCATGGAAAGCTGGAACAAGAAAGAGTTTGAGCAATTAGGAATCAATTGTGAATTTGTGCAAGATAACCATTCAAAGAGCAAAAAGGGAGTATTGAGGGGTTTACACTTTCAAATCGAAAATGTTCAAGCAAAACTTGTAAGATGTATAAGAGGAAAGATAATAGATATTGCAGTAGACTTGAGGAAAGATTCACCAACATTTGGAAAATATTTTTCAATTGAACTATCGGAAGAAAATAAGCTAATGTTGTTCATACCAAAATACTTTGCCCATGGCTTTTTGGTAGTATCAGAAGAGGCAGAAGTGATGTACAAAGCAGATGATTATTACAATTCCAAAGCAGACAGTGGTATAATATGGAACGATGAAACATTATCAATAGATTGGCAATTAGAAAAGTATGGTTTAAAAGAAGAAGAATTAACAATATCAGAAAAAGACAAAAAGCACCAAACATTCAGACAATTTCTCGAGAACTATCCATGGTAGAAAAGGAAGTGTAAAACATGAAAGTCTTACTCACAGGTGCAAATGGGCAACTTGGAAGAGCATTCAGAAAATTATTCGATAAATTATTCGATGAAGAAAGTATACAATACATTCCAACGGATATAAATGAATTGGATATAACCAACATAGAAAAGATAAGAGAATTTGTGAATGACAACAAAGGTATAACACACATAATCAATTGTGCAGCCTATAACCAGGTTGACAAAGCACAAGAAGATTGGAAAAATGCATACCTTGTCAATGGGCTTGCAGTTAGAAACCTTGCAATAGTTTCAAATGAGATAGGAGCAGAACTTGTACATTACTCAACAGATTACGTGTTCTCAGGAAATAAAAATGAACCATACACAATATTTGACACACCTGATCCAATAAATAAATACGGAGAAAGCAAAGCACTTGGTGAAAAGTACGTAGTGAGCCTTACAAACAAATACTACTTAATTCGCACAAGTTGGGTATTTGGAGACGGACCGGTGAATTTTGTAAAGAAAGTGATTGAATGGAGTAAGAACAGAAATGAATTAAGAATAGCTGATGATGAAATAAGTTCCCCAACATATGCACCAGACCTTGCACAAGCCACGTATGAATTAATAAAGCTAAGAGCGTATGGAATATATCACCTAACTAACACACCATGCTCACGATACGAATGGGCAGAGTATATACTAAACTTAATAGAATGGAATGGAGAATTGAAAAAAGCAAAACAAGAAGAATTCAATTTACCAGCGAAAAGACCAAAGTACTCGGTACTTGACAATTACGGATACAAAGAAACAACGGGAAAAGAAATGAGAGATTGGAAAGAAGCAACAAAAGAATACATTGAACATCTAAAATCGGGGGGATTAATTTGACATTACTTGTCACGGGATGTGCAGGATTTATCGGAAGTAATTTTGTGTATTATTACCTTAGCAAATACAAAG
>CAZOAS010000248.1:0-2633 GCA_964577745.1 uncultured Fervidobacterium sp. | reverse complement strand
GGTTATCGGTTATCAGTGAACAGTTATCAGTTGTCAGTGATCAGTAAACGGTTTATTAGTATTATAATCATTATTGTTCGTTATTCACTGTTAACTGTTGACTATTGACTATTCACTGTCCACCGTTCACTTTTCACTGTTAACTGTTTACTGTCCACCGTTTACCGTTCACTGTTCGCTGTTTACCGTTCACTGCCAACTGTTCACCGATTCAATTATACTACCTGAATTAACGGCGATAAATTATAACAATATCAAAATCAGAAAAGCATATCAAAGCAAAGGATAAATTCGAGCATTTAAAATAGGTAAATTTAACGTTGCTGAGTCTATTCTCGGTTATTCAATTATTTTGAATATATTTTTTGTTGGATAGTTCTTAATCATTTTCATAGAAATAACAATAAAGATTTGAATTACACGCTTTACAGTGAAGAGGAAAGGAGTTACAAAAACATTTATTAGTGATATAATAAAATAAAATACCTGCCCAAAAATTTGATATTTGGAGGTGTTTACTATGAAAAAATCTTTGATTCTTGCTTTGATTATGTTTTCTGTAATTTCGTGGGCACAATTTTCATTCCAGATAATCATAGGTTTCGGAAATGTACCTGTATTTAGTTTAGACAATCTTCCGGACTATTCTGCTGTGATTTACGTTGGTGAACCATTTGTAGATGTGTATATCGATAATACATTTGCTGGTAAGACAGATGCATATGGTAGGTTGGTAGTGCAATTTTCATCCGAAGGATACCACACCGTTTGGGTAATCAGTTCTAATCAGTTTGTCACTTACGAAAAAGTTATATTTAAAGTTGAAAAAAAACCTACGTACGTATACGTAACTGGAACTGGATTGGGTAAAGTTACGATATTTTCAAACGTGTATCCAGTTTATGTTTATATGCCAAATGGTAAAGGAGCTGGTGTGGTACAAAAATACGGTGATAGCATCGTATTACCAATAGGTACTTATGAAATAACACTTTCCTCGCCGGGTTATGAAAACTTAAAAACTCAAGTAAATGTACTTTACGGTAAGGAAACACCTATTTGGTTGGAATTCAAACCTCTTGAGTTTAAATTGGAACTTGTTGTCAGCCCAGAAAAATTTTCGCCGAACGGTGATTGGACGGATGATGAGTGCGAAATAAAAATATACTCCTCAAGAAAAGCTGAGGGAGTACTTCAAATAACAGATTTTTCTGGTAAAATAGTATACGAGAAAAAGTTGTCTGTAATGCCAGGTACAACAGAAGTTAAATGGGATGGAGGGGGAAATAGGGACGGTACGTATACCGTCTATGTTTTGTTATCAGATGGTATCAAAGAAATGAAAAAGGAAGCAAAGGTTACTATAGACACAAGCACGTATACGTATCAGAAAGAGATTGCGTTGACTTTTTTAGCTTTGTTTATTGCGTTCTTCGGGTATTTGATTTACGAGAGTTTGAAATAAAATTAATTTAGATGATTGACACCACTGTATTGGTTTGTAATATTACGATTAGATAAAAACACGAACTCCGGACTTCGATTTCCGGATTCTGCGCGAAAGGTGAGGTGTAGGTTGTGATTGCGTACGAATTAAAACAACGAATCGATGAGCTGAGAAAAAAGTACGATGATATCATCGATGTCTTCCATCCGGAGGACAAGAAAGGTAAGTTAAAAGAACTCGAAGAGGAGAGTTTAAGACCAGATTTTTGGAACGACCAAAAGAGAGCCCAGCAAGTAAACAAGGAAATTCAAAGAATTAGAAAAATTGTTGAAGACATGGAGAAGATTAAAGGATTGTTTGAGGATATCGAAGTGGGAATTGAACTCGTTGAAGAAGATCCTTCGATGCAAGAGCATCTGGAGGAAATCATAGAGGAAGTTGCAAAAAAGATAAGAGAATTCGAACTTGAATTGATTTTGAATGGAAAATTCGATGGAGCGAATGCCTATCTTTCGATTCACCCTGGAGCTGGAGGAACAGAATCGCAAGACTGGGCGTCTATGCTTTTGAGAATGTACATGCGTTGGGCTGAAAGGCGTGGTTATTCAGTTGAGATAGTTGATTACCAAGACGGAGAAGAAGCTGGTATAAAGAGTGCAACGCTTTACATAAAAGGTGATTTTGCGTACGGTTATCTCAAACACGAACGTGGTGTGCACAGACTTGTTAGAATTTCTCCATTCGATGCAAATAAAAGAAGGCATACGTCGTTTGCGTCTGTTAACGTGCTTCCTGAAATCGAAGATGATATAGACATCGAAGTAAAACCTGAAGATATAAGAGTGGATACATACAGAGCAAGTGGTGCCGGTGGTCAGTATGTAAATAAGACGGAATCAGCTATACGAATTACTCATATACCTACAGGAATCGTTGTCACATGTCAAACGGAGCGTTCACAATTACAAAATCGCGAAACAGCGATGAAGATGTTAAAAGCGAGGCTTTATCAACTTGAGATAGAAAAGAGAAGAAAACAGATTGAACAAATTCAAGGTGAGTTAAGAGATATCAGTTGGGGAAACCAAATTAGGTCTTACGTTTTTCAACCATACACGATGGTGAAAGACCACAGAACAGATGTTGAAACTGGAAATATAGAAGCAGTTATGGATGGAGAAATAGA
>CAZOAS010000247.1:0-2636 GCA_964577745.1 uncultured Fervidobacterium sp. | reverse complement strand
CTTCGCACCGTATAGAAACGATACATAATCCCCTTCATTTATTTCCAAGAAGGTCCATAGACCATTCTGACTTCCAGGTAAACCCGCCATGTTGTATTTCAAACAGATTTCAAGATTTTCCCTACTTGATACAGCCAGCAAAAAATAACTCATGCGATCACCAGCTTATGCTTTTAAGTTGATTAATAAAACACCCTCTTTGGATATTCCTCTTTTTGTCTTGTTTTGTTGAACGATTTCACAGGTACAAGGTATCCGACAATCCTTAGGTATTCGTCAATCTTAGATTTGCCACACGTTGGACATTTTTCTCCGTAAAACGCATGTCCTTCTTCGCATACACTTATTTTCTGGTTGAATGCAAAGTAAACCACACCCATCTGTGCTACAAGATTGACCATATTCCACGCTTCTTCTTCGCTTCTAAACGGTGAATCTATGTTTATGTGCAATATCGCACCACCTGATACTTTCTTGTCGTACATGCCTGAATATTTTATTCTGTTTATCATATCGGTGTTCGTTGTCAGTGGTAACCATTGATTCGAGTATAAGATATATTCTGTGTTGTAAAGTAATTTATCTTTTTGGGCAAGTGTTACGGCGGCTTTTTCCGCTGGTACTTGTTCGATGTTAAATGTAAAGCCGTATTTATCGAATGCTTCATCGTTGAGTTTTCTGATTTCATCGAGTATCTGTGCAATAAATTCTTCTCCCTCGGGAGTGTATTTTATTCCGTCAATGTCTTCATAGGTTAATTTGAGTATTTCCATAGCCTCGTACAATCCGTTAATCCCTACTGTACCATATTGGCGATTTAAATCCATTAATCCAAGATTGTATAGAGGTAGTACTCCCTGTTGTATTCTTTCTTGTATTATGTTTCTGATAGCTGCTAAAGTCTTATGAACAATTTGTACTTTCTCATGTAATTTCTCAATAAATTTTTCTTTTGATTTCGCTTCCAGTGCAATCCTTGGTAAATTGATTGTCACAACTTTGAATGAACCTATGTTCAAATCCGAACCACCGATTGAATTTGACATGCCTGATAGTTTATCTGGTCCCATCTTGAATTTTAGTTCTTTCGTCGAACTTGTTAACCTACAGCACGAAGCAACGGCATCGATACTATCGGAGATATACCAATTCGTATCTTGCCATTTTAGGTTTATCTTATTTATAAATCTTGCACTATCTTCGTCGATGAATTTACCATCTTTGTACAACAAAGATGCAGTTAAGACTGGGAATGTGAACATCTGTTTTTCTCTTTCCTGTGCGATCCACATCCAGTACTCTTTTTGAAGCTCTATAATTCTTTCAGTGTAATCTGTTATATTTGTTCCATCAGGATATTTCTCACCGTCGAATATACTCTTAATGTAATTTCTATCGAGATATGTGAAATTTGTGTACGGTGATTGTGTACCCCTAATTGGTTGGTTGATAGAGTAAGTGAATATCTGGAAATGTTGATAGAGATATTGTTTTTCTTGACCTTTTGGAATTACTCCATCGTTCAAATCTTTGTTGTAAAAATACGCAAGCCAGACGAAGAAATCTGGTAAACCCACGGCACCTGATTGCTGATTTGAAGCAAACATAACAAACTGTATCACATGCTGAATGTACGAAGATAGATGTTTAGCGGGGACAGATTTTATACTGTCTATAAAAAATAGTCCTTTTTCAACGATAGGGCGCAAAGAATACGCATAACAGTACGGCTCAAATGCGGCATGATGAGCATCATGAAGATAGATATCACCGTAAAGTTCGTATTTTAGGAATTTTTTGGCATCGTCTTCTCCGAAGAGTTTTTTCATTCTATCGTATATATAGTACAGCGAGTACAACTTAGACCACGGTTTAACAACTTCGTTGAAATAAGTGTACACGTTTGTGCTTCTAACATTTGCATTTGAATCTATCGATGAATTGAGTATACCGTTGTTGAAAAAATGTTCTGTGAATTTTGCGATATCAAGTTGCCAATCTATACCTTCGAGATCTAAGAATTCTATCGGAACATTTCTTAATTCATCAACAAAATCTTGAGAAAAATTCATAAACGATAGGATATCTAACAACTTTGACATACCTTTTCTTCCCCCTTCTTTAAGTCTTCTAAAATAGAAAATAACTCATCTTTTGTGATGTACATCTGATTAGCCGATGCAGGAAATGAACCTGTGTGGTATTCTTTCATATATTTTCCCAGTACAAACTCATCGAAATAATCCAGTGGTACATTTACATTCAGTAAATCAACAGGCACTCGCCACGTGTAAACTATGACTTTCACTCTTTCCTTATATTTTTCCTTAACATGTTTTGCAAGTAAGTATGCACTCTCTCGATTTCTCTCAGACAGAGGCTCTCCACCAAGCAAAGCGAGTGAAACAACAGAATGCTTAGTCAGGAGCAATTCGAGTTTTTGAACAACTGTGTTTAAAAGATGTGAAAAATCAACTTTGAAAGATTCATCAAAATCCCATGTCTCTGGGTTATGACATCCTATGCATTTGGGAAATGCATCACAACCTTGAAAGTATACACTGATAGACGGAAAAGAAGGATGGTCTCCGTACAACGTCTTTACAACCCGAACGAGAGGATACAATTTGATCGAA
>CAZOAS010000246.1:0-2647 GCA_964577745.1 uncultured Fervidobacterium sp. | reverse complement strand
TGGTAACGGATATAGACAACAAAATCGTAGACTTCCAAGAAAAACCAAAAGAACCGAAATCGAACCTTGCATCGCTTGGTATATACGTATTCACTTGGGAGTTTATAAAACAAGTACTAATAGAAGATGCAAAAGACGAAAAAAGTGAACATGATTTCGGAAAAAACGTCATACCGAAGATACTCTCAACCGATAGAGTTTACGCTTATCCGTTCGAAGGATACTGGCAAGATGTCGGGACGATACAATCTTACTGGGAGACAAATCTTGAGCTTGTTAGACCGATTCCGCCGTTTAATTTACACGATCCAAACTGGCGTATTTACACACGCTCTGAAGAGATGCAACCAGCGTACGTTTCTGAGAGCGGAGAAGTCCGAAATTCTATAATAAGCGAAGGGTGTGAAATATACGGCTACGTAGATAGTAGCGTCATATCCCAAGGCGTACTGATTGGTGAAGGTAGTGTGATAAGAAACAGTGTTATAATGACAAAAGTAGAAATAGGAGACAACGTTGTTATAGAGGATGCTATAATAGCCGAAAATACAATAATAAAAAATGGATGTAAAATAGGTGTTGGGCAATTTGCGGAAAGCAAATACGATAAAAAAGTGTACAACTCGGATATAACAGTGATAGGTATGGACAGCATCTTAGAAGAAGGATGTGTATTGGGTAAAAACGTAGTTATTGGAAACGATAAAGTTGTACCCAAGGGTACATACATAGATAGTGGTGGTTTCTTCATATAAAAATGTAATAGCAGAATTTTTGTAGCATCTGGGGAGGAATTACTTTGGATCTTTATTTTATAAAAGTTAGAGCGCGCAGCAAAGGAACAGCGGAAGACATACTCGGATATTTTTTCGGGAAGACAAACAGTGCTCCTGACTATGATTTTGTTGTCGTACCTGTAAGATATTCAAACATACTCGATGAAATAACTCTCGATGAAAATTTAAATGACTTCAAAGAGAAACTTGAAAAAGTAAAAAAGCAAATAAAAGAAATCCCGGGTACTTATGATATTACACTTGCTTTTACCACTTATATCAACAATATGATGAATAGGAGAGGAAAAATACCTCTTGGTATTGAATTTTCAACCGCTATTAAAGATGGCGATGGAGAAGTTTTGAAAGTGATAATTGCGGATCTTTTGGAAGAATGGAGTCCAAAGATGGATGTTACTCTCAAATTTCAAGGAATGCTACTTGAAGAATATTCTGCACTCACGTTCTTAGATATTCAAGAAGATTTTGCTGATGAAAACGTTGCAAAGGTATACTCAAGACCTGATGTGGCAGATTTGGTGGAAGCATTCCCAGTTATAGACCCAATAAATGGTTCTACTATCATACAATTCGATATAGGTGACAAAATGCCTGTAGTAATATTGAATCCAGGAAAATACGAAAAACAAATTAAAGAAAAATACCCAAATTTCGATTCACAGAGAACTTCCATCGAAGGTACCATAGTAAGCAAAGAACTAATCAGAGTAAAAGGTGGAAACTTATATTTGGTAAAATTGGAACTTTTCGAAAGTGTTCAAGCGAAATCTCTTATAAGTCCCGCTTTGAAGATTTTAAGTGATGAAGCTTTCTTATCAAAAAAACGTAAACAAGTTCTTGAAAATAAAGAACCACAAAAACAAGATTTACCAAGACATATACGCGTTGAAGTACCACCTACGACAGGTTCTGAACTGATTATTTCTTTTATGACAACACTCTTAATCACAGGTGCGTTGCTGATAATCGTTTATCTTTTTACAAAATAGAACTCAGCTTCGACTTTAAGTTTCAAGTATTGAGGTGATATTTTGAAAATAACTAAAATCAGTCAATCAAACATAGATGAGATAGCAAAATACATATACGAAGATAAAAAGTTTTTTTTCGATGAATTGTTTGGTGACAAAGCGTTGAAATACCTAACAGATGCCTTGTTAAGGGATATCCCACCGTTCATAAAATCAAATTCGCTTGTAGTTCAAGATGGAGATAAAGTTAAAGGTGTATTGCTATATTCAAATAAAGCTGGTTTTAGACACGGTTATCAAAAATGGTTTGGTGTACTTGGACTAAAAATATTCCCAGTCGGTTCCAAAATGATATATATTATAGAAAGAATATTAATGGACTTTTCGATTAACGATTTGTATATAGTATCCCTTGCTGGTGAATTGCGCGAGTTTCTTTTGTATAAGTTCATAAAAGAAAATAGATACAAACGAATCATAGTTGATACATTTGAACATGAGTTCTTTGAAAAATTTGGTTTTGAGGAAGACAAACCCATCCATCAAAAAATGAGACGACTTTCAAGGTTTTGTGATTATCAAACGTTCACTGGTATCGGTTGGGACACCCATCCGTTGGTTGAAGGTAGAATATTAGTTATCGGTGGAGTAGAAATACAATCAAACCTTGGATTGTTAGGACATTCAGATGCCGACGTTCTTTCTCATGCAATTATAGATAGTATCGTTGGAATAACTCACAAAAAGGATATTGGAACGATATTTCCGGAAAACGAGATAAATAAAGGTCGAAGAAGTATTGAGATGTTATCAGAGATAGTCGGGTATGTAAATTCCACAGGGTTCTTTCCTTCTTCCGTAGATTGTGTTATAATCTCT
>CAZOAS010000245.1:0-2651 GCA_964577745.1 uncultured Fervidobacterium sp. | reverse complement strand
AGGTCTATTCCAAGGTCAGACCTACCAAACATTACTGCACTTCCCTTCTAATTATTTTTTCGAAGACCATTAGTGCTTCTTCAATTTTTTCTACATCTTTTCCTCCAGCTTGTGCAAATGTTGGACTACCACCACCGCCACCACCGAGTACTTTTGCAACGGCTTTGGCTATGTTACCAGCATTGTAATCTTTTGAATGTTCTTTCGGAACTTTAACGGCTATTACAATTTTACCAGCTGTTTTTGAAATTAATAATACAATTCCTTTAATTCTTTCTGATAAATCATCGGCAAGTTCCTTTAAAATGTCAATTTCTACTCCATCAACTACTGTAGAAACGTAATGGATATTTTCGTAAGTTTTAGAAGATTTGGAGAGTTCTTCGGGATTTATAAGCTTTCTTTTTAATGTGTTTAATTCTCTCTCCAGGTTTTTCTTTTCCTCTATAAGTCTTCTTATCTTCATCAAAATTTCTGTTCGTGGTGATTCAAGTTCTTCTTTTAACGTCTCTATTATCTTTTCATTTTCTCTAAGGTAAAGTAAGGTGTTCAAACCTGTTATGGCTTCTATTCTTCTAACACCGGCACTTACGGCACTTTCAGATACAATTTTGAATAAGCCAATCTCACCTGTGTTTTTGACATGTGTACCACCACAGAGTTCTTCACTGAAATCAGAAACTTTAACAACGCGTACGAAATCACCGTATTTTTCCTCAAAAAGTGCCGTTGCTCCCTCTTTTACCGCTTCATCGTAGCTCTTTATTTCTGTTTCTACAGGTATTGCTCTTAGTATAACTTCGTTAACTATATCTTCGATTTTGCTTATCTCTTCTTCAGTTAATGCTTGGTAGTGTGTGAAGTCAAATCTTAATCTTGATGGTTCAACTAACGAACCGGCTTGCCTGACATGTGAGCCGAGAACATTCCTCAAAGCGGCGTGTAAGAGATGTGTTGCCGTGTGATTTCTCATCGTTGACCTTCTTTTTGCTTCATTAACTTCAGCTGATACTTTTTCGCCAACTGTGAGTTTTCCACTTATTTTTCCTTTATGTACTATTATGCCTTCAACTGGTGAATAAACATATTCAACTTCAAACTTACCATTTTCTCCTGTAATAGAGCCTGTGTCTGCTACCTGGCCACCTTTCTCTGCGTAAAATGGTGTCAAATCAAGCACAACTTCTGCTTCCACATTGTTTCCTTCGATGCTATCAACAAATTCACCATTTACCTTTATTTTCACTACAGTTGCGTCTGATTTAAGTGATTCGTATCCAACAAATACAGTTTCGATATCAAGATTTTCGTATCCGGTTTTTTGTGCGAATTCGACTTCTCCTTGAGCTTTTCTTGATCTTTCTCTTTGTTCTTGTAAGTATTTATGGAATCCTTCCTCATCAAGTTCGTAACCATTTTCTTGAGCGATATCTCTAAGAATATCTATTGGGAATCCGTACGTATCGTACAATTTAAATGCATCTTCGGCTGAAATCTTCCCAGAACCTGCGATGATTTTTTGAACCATATCGGTTCCTCTTGAAAGGTTGTTGATAAATTTCAGTTCTTCATTTTTGATGATATTTTCGACAAAGCTTTGTTTTTCAACGATTTCAGGGTAAATCTTTCCCATCTTTTCTACAACACTTCCAACGATTCTATGTAAGAACGGTTCTTTTGCTCCAAGTAATACACCATGGCGTAAAGCTCTTCGTAATATTCTTCTAAGTACGTAGCCTCTCCCTTCGTTTGATGGTAAGACACCGTCAGAAATCATGAATGTAACAGCTCTGACATGGTCAGCGATGACTCTTATGGATATATCTTTTTTCTGATCCGATTTGTATGTTACGTTAAGTACATTTTGGATTCTATCAATTATTGGTTTAAATAAATCCGTATCGAAATTCCAATAAACACCTTGCATCATTGCGGATATTCTTTCAAGTCCAGCGCCGGTGTCGATGTTTTTTCTTGGAAGTGGATGTAAATTCCCTTCTTCATCTTGATAGAATTCTGTGAAAACAAGATTCCAGATTTCTATGTATCTTCCATCGGTGTTAGCGGGGGTTGGTTCTTGTCCTTCCGGTACTGGCACTTGCATTCCTGTATCATAGAAGATTTCTGAACATGGACCACACGGACCTGTAGGACCAGCAGGTCCCCAGAAGTTGTCTTCTTTTCCCATTCTTACAATCTTTCTCTCCGGTACACCTATACTTTTCCAAATTTCGTACGCTTCATCGTCATGCTCGTAAACTGAGACCCAGAGTTTTTCTTCTGGCATTTCAAGTACCTTTGTCACAAATTCCCATGCCCATTCAATAGCTTCTCTTTTGAAGTAATCTCCGAAGGAAAAATTACCAAGCATTTCAAAGAATGTATGGTGTCTTGGTGTTCTTCCAACGTTTTCTATGTCATTCGTTCTCACACATTTCTGACATGTTGTAACTCTTGTGTAAACCGGCTCCACCTTTCCCCAGAATATCGGTTTGAAAGGCACCATACCAGCAACTGTGAACATCAATTGTGGATCATCTGGGATAAGTGATGCACTTGGCAGTCTCTTGTGACCCTTTTCTTCAAAAAATCTAAGATACGCTTCTCTTATTTCTTCACTTGTCATGAACTTCATCAAGCCACACCTCCGA
>CAZOAS010000244.1:0-2677 GCA_964577745.1 uncultured Fervidobacterium sp. | reverse complement strand
AGCACCGGTCTCCAAAATCGGGTGTTGCGGGTTCAAGTCCTGCCGCCCCTGCCAGTTTTTTATATTTATGACCAGTATGTTTTTCAAATTGTATCCCAAATTTTAATTTAGGGGTGAAGGCTGTGATAGAAAAACTCAAAAAATTCTTTGCAGAAGTCAAATCTGAAGTTAAAAAGACAACATGGCCAAACAGAGAGGAACTCCTTGCATCTACAGGAGTTGTTTTGTTTATCTTGGGAGTTTCCGCACTTTACTTATTCCTTGTTGACTTGCTCTTCTCTGGTACGCTTGGTGCCTTGCTTCAAAGATTTTGAGGTGGTTAAAAAATGAAAAAAGAATGGTTTATAATTCATACCATCACAGGGTATGAAAACAAGGTGAAAGAAAACCTTGAGGCAAAGATAAAAGCCCAAGGTTATGAACATCTTGTATCACGAGTTGTCGTTTTAGAAGAGACAGTTATAGATACGTCAAGCAAATCTCTCGAAAGACATATCGTTAGCCATGAAGCTAAGTTACACGTTTCAAATGGCATGGATGTTGAAAAGGGAGACTTACTTGCCGAAGAGCCATCCGTCAGAGTTAGACGTGATGGAATTATTTCTGATGTCTACAACGCAAGGAGAATAGTTGTTGAAACAACTGATAAGAAATTCTCAAGAACATACATCATCCCAGAGTCTGCTAAACCTGTAAGCGGTTTAAGAGTTGGTTCAAATGTCTTCCAAGGTACGTTTTTAGCTGCAAGTGACGAATATATATGTGATATAGATGGAAGAATCATTACAAACGAAAAAGTAAAGAAAATAATTGTAAGAACGCCTCTTGGTGATGAGGATGTTTACGTTGTACATATAGATGTTTACAATCCATCTGTAGGGAAAAAAGGAGTTCAACTTAGAGCAGGACAAATATTAGCAGAGGGTAAAAAGGTCTTTGCAAAAAGCACGGGAAGAATAAGCATAGTCGATTTCACATCTCGAAAAGAGATAATAGTTCAAAAGACCAAAAAGAAGAAACTTTATCCAGGTTATCTATTCGTTGAAATGATAATGAATGACCATACATGGGAATTTGTTAGGGGTACACCATTCGTGATGGGATTTGTTTCTGCTGGTGGAAGACCTCTTGCACTGAAACCTGAGGAAGTTCATTACGTGCTGAGAATGGCTGGTATTGAAGAAGCACCACAGGTTAAAGTTCAAGCAGCAAAAGTCGAGCTTGAAATTCAACCGGGTGACGGCGTAAAGATAATTACGGGACCATTCGAAGGATTCAGTGGCGTTGTGAAAGAAGTAGACGAAGAAAAGCAAGAATTGAAAGTTAACGTAACAATCTTTGGTAGAGAAACACCAGTTACAGTTCATCTGAGTGAAGTGGAAAAAATTTGACGGAAGCCGAATAGCGGATTCCGGTTAGTGGGAGGGCAAAAAGCCCGAAATAATATACCACAAAGGGAGGTAAGTTGGTATGGCTAAGAAAGTTGTCGCACAAGTAAGGCTTGTGCTTGAAGCCGGTAAAGCAACACCTGCTCCTCCAGTAGGACCTGCACTTGGTCAAAGAGGAGTAAATTTGATGGAATTTTGTAAGAAGTTCAACGCTGTAACAGCAGACAAAGCAGGATTACTTATCCCAGTTATCGTAACAGTTTACGACGACAGGTCGTTTACATTCATTACGAAAACTCCTCCTGCAAGCTTCTTACTAAAAAGAGCTGCAAAGATAAACTCTGGTTCTAGCGAACCAAAGAGAAAAGTAGCAGGAAAAGTAACAAGAGCTCAAATCAAAGAAATAGCTGAACTCAAAATGCAAGACCTCAACGCCAACGACCTTGATGCTGCTATGAAGATAATCGAAGGTACAGCACGCAGCATGGGTCTGGAAGTTGTAGATTGAAGCGGAAGGGAGGAGGCTTAGAATATGCCTAAACACTCCAAAAGGTATAATGAAATAAGAAAGCTTATAGACAGAGAAAAGGCATATACACTCGAAGAAGCAGTTGAACTTGTCAAAAAGGCTGCAACTGCAAAATTCGATGAAACAGTTGAATTTCACATAAAAACCAATATCGACTACAGAAAAAGTGAACAAAACATCAGAAGTACAATATCTTTGCCACATGGTACAGGTAAGACAGTAAGAGTTCTTGTATTTGCTAAAGGTGAAAAGGCAGAAGAAGCAAAGAATGCAGGTGCAGATTACGTTGGTGCTGAAGAACTTGCTGATAAGATTGCTAACGAAGGTTTTGTTGACTTCGACGTTGCAATTGCAACACCAGATATGATGAAGGTTATAGGTAAACTCGGTAAAGTCCTTGGTCCAAGAGGACTCATGCCAAACCCAAAAACCGGAACAGTTACAGACGATGTTGCAGCTGCAGTCTCTGAATTCAAAAAGGGTAAAGTCGAAGTCAGAACAGATAAGACAGGTAACCTTCACTTCCCAGTTGGAAAAGCTTCATTCGATGCAGATAAATTGAGAGACAACATCAAATCAGCATACGAACAAATCCTTGCATTAAGACCAGCTGGTGTGAAGGGACACTTTATCAAAAAAGCAGTTATCGCATCAACAATGGGACCTGGCATAAAACTCGACATCAACACATTAGCTGAAGGAAAGAAATAAGCAAAATAATAAAAAATAAAAGGCTCCAGTGAAAACTGGAGCCTTTTTT
>CAZOAS010000243.1:0-2680 GCA_964577745.1 uncultured Fervidobacterium sp. | reverse complement strand
ATAAAATGGTAATTGTTATGGCAAATATAGAGACTTGCCACCACCATATTTCGAATTTGATTAAGAACCATACCAAAGCTAAAATTACCGGAGCACCGATTACTATAGAAAGAATTATTGACTTTACGATGTCTAAAATAAACGTTTTTGGAGTTGTTTTGTTGAATCCGTACTTTTCTTCTAAGACAAAGGTGTTGTACAAATCGAACGGTAAATCTGCGATAAATTCAATAATCCCGTAAATAGCAAAAAATATCAAACTTTGAATAAAAACATTGTCAGAGAAGTTTTTCGCAGTTGTTTCAAACAACGGAAAACCTTTCAATAGTAACCATAAAGATAAAGCAAGGTCAACGATACTGGAGATCACACTCACAGGTGCTTTGTCTTTCATGTAGCTTTTTGTTTTTTCAAAGTCTTCTGGTGTTATCATATCGGAAAGCACGGAAGGAATTTTTGCATTTGGACTTGTTGAGTATTTCAAATTAGCTAACCAAAGTCCTAACGACCAGAAGGTTTTGAGTAATACTATGATAATCAGCAAATTAATAAGCAAATCCGATCAACCCCCACTCTCAAAACTTCCGAAAGCTTCACAAAACCTTAAAAGCAAATAAAAGATGCTCAACTTCGTTGTTAAAGTACTTTCCGTATTTTTCGTTTAAATGCACATCGTCAAACACTGCCAACCCACTGATTTCAAGCGTTTCCATTCCGTATTTTTCCGCAAAGTGCTTAATTTCTTCTTGAGTAAACGCCCTTGAGATGAACATGCCGTACTGCGAACCTATTTGGATTTTTCGATGTTTTTGTAAGAACATATAATCATCCCAAGAACCGTATATAATGACTTCCTTTAAATAAGAATAATAATTGTCAACCGTACCGAATATAAGTGTATTTTGGTGCGAAAATTCTCTAAGTTTTTTGATAACGATTTCTGGATCGTTTACATAGCTCAGTACATCACCAAGCATGAAAATCACATCGTACTTTTGGTCAATTGGTGCTTGCTCAACGGGAGTGTTCAGAAACTTACATTTATCAGGATAATTGTTCAATCTCTTGACGGCTATCTGGAGCATATTTTCGGCTGGTTCAATTAAAGTTACCAATGCTCCTTTTTCCACTGCCCAAAGAGCCCAGTAACCTGTACCTGCACCAACGTCAAGCACATGTAAATTTTTCACATCGCCGGTATATTTTTCGATGATGCGACTTATATGCTTTCTTGCATTTTCCCAATATTTATCGTTGTACATATCATCGTATTTTTGGGCTATGGCATTGTAATAATCGTATGATTTACCGTAACTGCGCAAGGTAACCACCTAATTTAGCTTAGTTTTTAAAACGTCAAAATCTCTTCTACTCCGTTTTCGTGGCATATTTTTCTAAATACGCCATCCATTTCTCCATTAGTTGCGATAAGAACTGGTTTGTTAACACATTCTCTTATCGTTTTTTCCAGTGCATCAACGGGATTTTTCAGGTCGATATTCATTACATAGTAACCATCAACAGTTAATGCTATGACAGAATACATAGGTAGTAAATTTAAAAGCAATGAGAGTATCTTACCTTCCGTGTGTTGCATGTTTGATAAATTCACTTGCTTTCTTATCATTATATTTTCAAACATCGAAGCAAAGAATACTTTATCATCTTCTCTCAAGTAAGAATACTGAATAAGTTCCTTCCTTTTAAGTAAATCATTTACCGTTTCAATGTCTTCGATTTCGTTGTAAGCAATAGTGGTAAATGTGCTTTCTTTCAGTTTCCTTGCAAGGTCGTTTGTAAGTTTACCAAGCACAACCAGTTCTCCTGATAAGTCGCAAACTCTATTTCCAGATTTTTCCAAATCGACCATACTTACCGGGATATTACCGTTGAAACCAACGACTATCTTTGGATTGATATGAGTTATCATTGCACCAATCGTTATTGCAAGAGAGGATTGATTGTATCTGGAAAGTTTTATGAATCGTTCCCCAACCTTATCTAAAATCTCATAGTCCAGTTGTGGATGCATAAATCTTTCGAATGTCATGTGCTCAAATTTCTCAGAAGCGAAAAGCTCAGAGAGGACTCTGTGTATCGTGGAATCGTATTTCATCGTGTGATAAAAAGCTTTAAGTGCAAACATACGTCTGTCATGAAGTGGGACATCACCACAAGAGTCAATTGATTTTATAACCTTGTCATAATCAGCTGGATCACAGATAACAACGACGTTTCTATGATTTTTAGCAGCTGCTCTAAGTAAAGCTACCCCACCGATGTCGATGTTTTCTATAAGAACATCTTCATCTCTTGTTTTCTTTTGCACTTCGTCAAATGGATACAAATTAACAACAACGATATCAATCGGTTCTATTTCGTTATTTTGCAAATCTTGAATATGCTTCTTATCGCCTAAATCAGCGAGTATCCCTCCAAATATCTTTGGATGGAGAGTTTTTACTCTACCACCGAGTATTTCAGGAAAGTTAGTAACATCAGAAACTTGTTTAACAGGTATACCCGCTTCGGAGAGTAATTTAGCCGTACCACCTGTACTTATTATTTCAACACCTCTATCAGCCAATTGCTTTGCGAACTCAACAAGTCCTGTCTTATCAGACACACTTATAAGGGCTCTTTTAATATTCATTATCAAAATCCCCCCACTTTATGTAAT
>CAZOAS010000242.1:0-2701 GCA_964577745.1 uncultured Fervidobacterium sp. | reverse complement strand
CGTTGTTATCGTAAAAATACAATCCTGGAACTGCGTAATTTGATTTCGGATTTTGCGGTTTTTCTTCCAAACTAATCACATTTTTATTCTCATCGAACTCAACAACACCAAATTCTTTTGGATTTTTCACTGGATAAGCAAATATTATGGCTCCATCTTGAAGCTTTGCACATCTTTGAAGCACACTTGTAAGTCCTTGGCTAAAGAATATGTTATCTCCTAAAATTAAACTAACTGTATCTTCGCCTATAAATTCTTCGGCTATAATAAATGCTTCAGCTATACCTGAAGGTCTGTGCTGAGCTTTGTAAGTAAGTTTAATGCCGATATGGCTTCCATCACCAAGCAAGTTTTGGTAAAGAGGAAGATGCTCAGGTGTGGAGATGATAAGGATATCTCTAATACCAGCAAGCATGAGTACGGACAAAGGATAGTAAATCATTGGTTTATCGTACACGGGCAATAGCTGCTTGTTGATTGCTTTTGTTATTGGATATAACCTTGTTCCATATCCTCCTGAAAGAATGATACCTTTCACAAAACCCAATCCCCCTTAGAATCAAAAAAATTGATCTACTTAAAATCATTCAGATATAAGCTTTTTCCACATTTGGATTAGATTATCAGTTGAAAATAACTGAAAAACCTTCGACTGATTTTGTTCTATCAATTCTTTCCTGAGAGGTTCAAACAACTTCTTAGGATTACTAACAATCTCTTCAAAGTTCACAAATGAAAAACCATAATCTCTCAAAACCTTAGCTATTTGACTTTCGGCAGGTACCACAACTTTTTTCCCATACAACAATAACTTTATTATATTTCCCATTGCTTGTGAACGGTAAGAGTTAAAAATGCCAACATCCATCGAAGCAAGCAAACGACTATAATTTTGTTTGTCGATAAATTTTCGAAGGGAAACAAAATTTTTACCTAATTTTTCTTTACCCGCTTTTTCAACTTGGTCTCCATACTCAGGAACCCCATACGAAAGCGGGCAATAAACTTTAAATTGAACTCCAGTTTTAGATATTGTCGATAAAAAATCTATTGTTGGAATATGATTCATAGTCTTATTCGCAGAATTTCCAAGTAGTACATTAAAATTTGTTTTATTATTTGTGTTTACTGAGTTTTCTCTTAGGTTTGTTGCGAAATTTACATCAAAATTGTCTAAAACGGGGTAAGCTATCCTGACGAATTCCCCAAGTTGTCCATACTTTTGGACAGCAAATTCGTAATCTGGTTTGGACCCCATAATTTTTCTAAATTTTTTATTATATAACCTTTTCATAGTTTCGAATAGTACTTCTTCTTGACTTGGATTTTCTATCAAGAAATAGTCGTATAAATCTCCTCCCCAGATGAACCAATAGGTTTTATAAAGAACATTCAGCGAGACAAGTAATTCGAATACTTCAAGAGAAAAATTTCCATGAAGAAATATTTTGTCAGCGTATAAAAGAAGGTTTGTCAAATATTGAAACTCACAGACGTTTACCTTTTTTGCATATAAAACCTCAATATTGTCATCTATAATTCCCTCTTTTACAAATCTTTCCCATATAATTGTTACTATTATGTAATGTTTAAACTCCCTAATTTTTGTTAAAATCTTCTCCAAGAATTCTTTTGTATAAATAGAATCAATAGCGATGTGCACAACATATTTTTTTCTTAACAAAAAACTTTCAACCATAGGTTGTGACTGAATAAGAATATGCTTAGAGTATTGAATAAGTCTTTCGTAATGTTCTTTATGTTCTTTTTCCTCTGAATTTTCCTGGGCAACTTTAAACAACTCAATAGCACTTTGAAAATTGCCACGTTGAACTTCATAAAGTCCGTTGACCAAGTAAGCTATGGGTTCCTTAGGATTTACTTTTAAAAGTCGCTGGGCATATATGTAAGCTGAATTTATATCACCTAACTCATATAAAACAACGATTATGTCAAAAAGAGCATTTTGATTCATAGGTTCAATTTCAAGCACCTCTTGAAATAGTTTCAACGCCATTCGATAATCTTTTACAAAATAATAAGAAATACCAATTGCAATGATCTCTTGTATGTTGAATGGCTGACTAATTCTTTTGTTGAATTCTTCTATTACCTTATCGTATAAACCCTGATTAAATAAACTCATAATATCAACTTTTTCCATCGTCTACCCCCGCTTTCAAACTATCACATACAGATAGAAGACCAATAAGCTACTTTTAGATGTATAATTACAGTTAATTTTCTGAAAACATAATACATGCCCCACTTTTCTAAATAACTCCTCAAGGAATACGTCAAGATATTCATATACATGTCCTAACGCCATTATCTTGCTCTTTCTAAATTTTTCATACGCCGTCATTCCTTTCCCGTTGTTTGCTCTTTCTTCCACATCTCTTGCCATCTTTGGACTTTGTCATCGTATTTTCACTTATCGCAAGACCATATTTCCTTTGCAAATACATAGCAATCGCTTGTATGTAAATGTTGTTCTTTTGGCTTCCTGGACAATTATATCCTCAAATTCTGATTTTAGTTACTTAGGAGAGTTTTTTTGGTCTTTTTATCTTCCAAACAACTTGCTTCTCGTGTTTGACATTTATTAATATTAATACTCTTGACCTACTCCCCGCATTGAAATGTGAGGATTCTTCGTGCGGTATTTTAGCTTACTAACCTTAACCGCACTGGGCTGGTC
>CAZOAS010000241.1:0-2744 GCA_964577745.1 uncultured Fervidobacterium sp. | reverse complement strand
CTTTCAAACATTACAATCCCGAAGAGGTTGTTGAAGGTAAGAAAATGAAGGATTGGTTTAGATTTTCAGTAGCATATTGGCACACATTCAACAGTGGCGGTGCCGATATGTTTGGGTCTGAAGCTTTTGTTAGACCTTGGTTCAAAAATGCCCCTATGGATACTGCTTTTGCAAAAGTTGATGCACTATTTGAGTTTTGCGATAAACTTGGGATTGAGTATTTCACGTTCCACGATCGTGACGTCGCACCAGAAGGTAGGACTTTGAGAGAGACTAACAAAATCCTCGATAAAGTTGTAGAACGCATTAAAGATTACATGAAAACGTCTAATGTCAAGTTACTTTGGGGTACTGCGAATTTATTCAGTCATCCAAGGTATGCTCAAGGTGCGGCTACTTCTCCGTCTCCGATGGTCTTTGCTTACGCTGGAGCGCAAGTGAAAAAAGCTTTGGAAATCACGAAAGAACTCGGAGGATTGGGATACGTTTTATGGGGTGGAAGAGAAGGATACGATAATTTGTTGTTGACTGATTTAGCACTTGAGGAACGTAATTTGGCGAACTTCTTAAGAATGGTGGCAGAGTACAAAAAGGAAATAGGGTTTAATGGTGTGTTGATGATAGAGCCTAAACCAAAAGAACCAACGAAACATCAATACGATTTCGATGTAGCTACGGTGATATCGTTCTTAAGAAAGTACGATTTATTTGACGAGTACAAGATAAATGTTGAAGCTAATCATGCTACTCTTGCGGGTCATACATTTGCTCACGAACTTAGAGTAGCAAGGCTAAATGGCAAGTTGGCAAGTATCGATGCTAATCGCGGTGATCTCTTACTTGGATGGGATACTGATCAATTCCCAACGGATGTTTACGAAACGACATTTGCAATGTATGAAGTGCTCGAAAACGGAGGACTGGATTGTGGATTCAACTTTGATGCAAAGGTTAGAAGAGGCTCTACTGATCCTGAGGACCTTATTTATGCACATATCGGTGGAATGGACGCCTTTGCGCTTGGACTTAAAATCGCCGCAAGATTGAGACCAAAGATAAAGCAATTGTTAAATGAGAGATATCAAGATTATCAAAGCGATCTTGGTAAAAAAATAGTAAACGGGAATATATCACTGAAAGAATTGGAAGAAATAGTTTTAGATATTGAAGAAATCAAACTTTCATCTTTGAAACAAGAATTCTTGGAACTACTAATCAACGATACCATGTTTGGTTCATAAATGTGATTTCCAAGGAGGTTATCAATTGATGAATACAGAAATTGTGGTGATTGGTTTAGATATAGGAACCACAGGTATAAAGGGATTAATTGTTGATGATAAAGGTAAGATAATAAAAAAAGAAGAAGAGAAACTCGAATTAATATCTCCTCATCCGGGATGGGCAGAGCAAAATCCAACAGATTGGTGGAATGGTACAATTAATGTCTTGAGGAGACTTGTGAATTACGCAAAATCACAAAATTTTGTTGTTAAAGCAATAGCTACAAGTGGTCAGATGCACAGTTTGGTGATTTTAGACAAGTCAGGAAATGTGCTTCACAACGCAATTCTTTGGTGTGATCAAAGAACTGATACAGAGTGTTTTGAAATTATGAATGAATTAGGTGGGCAAAGAAAGACTATAGAGATACTCGGCAACCCCGTGTTGCCGGGTTTTACTGCTGGAAAGATAAGATGGTTGAAAAAGAATGTGCCCGATGTGTTCGAAAAAATGAGTAAAGTTATGTTACCTAAGGACTATATAAACTATATGTTAACAGGTCAGATAAAAACAGAGCATTCCGATGCTTCTGGAACGGCTATGTACGATATCGGTAAAAAAGAGTGGTCGCAAGAGGTATTGGACGTTCTCGAGATTAAGGTCGATATTCTGCCACAAATAGTAGAATCAAACGGACTAGTAGGGAAATTGAGAGAAGAGCTCAAGAATGAGTTTGGATTATCTGAAGATGTCTTAGTATTTGCCGGCGGGGCAGATAACGCATGTGCTGCTTTGGGAATAGGTGTTACAAAACCAGACGTTGGTATGATAAGTCTTGGAACTTCAGGAACAGTTTTGGTTCCCACAGAGGGTAATACTCCAGACTTGGAAGGTAAGGTACATCTCTTTTCACACGTCGTCAAAAATACAAATTACTACATGGGCGTTATGCTATCAGCTACGCATACCTTAAATTGGTTTAACGAACTTCTTGGTAACGAAAAGTATGATATAATTAATGACGAAATAAGTAATGTACCGATAGGTGCAAGGGGAATAATAGTTCTACCGTATCTTAATGGTGAAAGAACTCCACACAACGACCCATACGCACGTGGTGTGGTTTTTGGTTTGAGTACTTCTCATAGCAAGTGGGACTTGTACAGAGCCGTTTACGAATCTGTTGCATTTGGACTCAAAGATTGCTATGATGCCCTTCTTGAAAAGAATGTATCACAGTTACGTATCACCGGAGGCGGTTCGAACAGCGACATCTGGGTAAAGATCATCTCCGATGTTTTTGGTGAGAAAATAACTCTTGTGAACAGCAAAGAAGGTGCCGCTTACGGTGCTGCGATGTTAGCTTATTCTGGTCTTACTGAAAAACCAGTTGAGCAAATTGCAGATAATTGGGTAAGTGTTACTAAAACTGTAGTACCAGAAAAAGGAAACACAGAGATTTACACCGAAGTGATTGAAAAATATAGGAAAATATATCGTACATTAAAAGAGCTTTTCAG
>CAZOAS010000240.1:0-2749 GCA_964577745.1 uncultured Fervidobacterium sp. | reverse complement strand
TTTCTAAGGTGGAGGAGTTATTCTGACACCAAGGAAAGGGTAATGTGTAGTATTATACCATCCCTTTCCTTGGTCATTTGAGGAAAGGGATTTTTTACTTGGAGGTGTTTAGATGTTACCATCTGGAGGATTTAGAAAATACATATCGATAGTTGGAAGACGTAACGTTGGTAAATCTTCTTTTATGAACGCACTGACAGGTCAAGAAATATCTATAGTAAGTGATACACCAGGTACAACAACAGATCCTGTACATAAAGCAATGGAATTGCATCCACTCGGACCAGTAACACTCATTGATACACCAGGTCTTGATGACGTAGGTGAACTTGGAGAAAAGAGAATACAAAAGGCTATAAAGGCATTCTACAAATCTGATGCTGGTATTATTGTAACGGATGATTTTCCAGGCGAATATGAATACAAAATTGTTGATTTGTTCAAAGAGTTGGAAATTCCTTTCGTTGTTGTTGTAAATAAGCAAGACCTATTAGGTGAAAGAGCTTATGAAATCTCCTGTGAATATGAAAAGATCTTTGGTACACGTACTTTTGTTGTGAGTTCTACCCAGAAGAAAGGTTTCGACGATATTGGGAAAGTTTTGAATTCGATAATACCATCGGATGATGAATTACCATTCATACCGGATTTTATCGATGGTGGAGATATCGTAGTACTTGTTGTTCCGATAGATTTAGGTGCACCAAAAGGAAGACTCATCATGCCTCAAGTTCATGCGATACGTGAAATACTCGACAGAGAAGCTGTTGCACTCGTGGTTAAAGAAAGAGAGCTAAGATATACCTTAGAGAAGCTGAATGAAAAACCAAAGTTAGTCATAACTGATTCTCAGGCGGTAATGAAGGTAGCTTCTGATGTACCAGAAGACATCTATTTAACTACTTTTTCTATACTTGAAGCACGCTATAGAGGAGATCTTGATTACTTTATCAACAGTGTGTACAAAATCGAAGAGTTAAGAGAGGGAGACACCGTTATAATAATGGAAGGTTGTACACACAGACCGCTAACTGAAGATATCGGCCGTGTGAAAATTCCACGCTGGCTTACAAACCACACAGGAGTTAACTTAAATATAAGAATTTGGGCAGGGGTGGATATGCCTGAATATGAAGAAATTGCAGATGCTAAGCTTGTTATACATTGTGGCGGTTGTGTAAATACAAGAAATCAAATGATGAGAAGAGTACGTATGTTTAAAAGGCTCGGTATACCTATGACAAATTATGGCGTGGTAATTTCTTACATGCATGGAGTTCTTGAAAGGGCACTTAAACCTTTTTCGGTTTAAAAAATATGAGGTGATAAAAATGTACAGAATTGAAAAAGATTATCTTGGCGAAAAGCAAATTCCCGAAGATGTGTATTATGGAATCGCAACAGTTCGGGCAGTAGAACTGTTTCCAAAAACTGGAGAAAGATTTGATGAGAATTTTATGTGGGCTTATTTCATGGTAAAAAAAGCCGCAGCGATTTTGAATAATGAATTAGGTTATTTAACAAATGATATTTCGAAAGTCATACAAAGAGCCTGTGATGAATGGAAGACATTAAAAGATCATGTAGTTGTCGACCCACTTTCAGGTGGTGCTGGTACATCTATAAATTTGAATATAAACGAAGTCATAGCTAACAGAGCAACGGAGCTTTTAGGTGGTCAGAAAGGACAATACATGGTTGACCCGTACAATCACGTTAACCTACATCAATCTACAAACGACACTTTTGTGACAGCTGGAAAGATAGCAACGATTGTAAAATTGAGAAATCTTGTGGACAGTGTTATAAAGCTTCAAGAGAGTATCCAAAACAAAGAAAAAGAGTTTTACAAAATAAGAACTATAGCAAGAACACAGTTAATGGATGCCGTCCCTATACTTATGGGACAACAATTTGGAGCTTGGGCTGATGCACTTGCAAGAGATAGATGGAGACTTAATAAGGTCGAGGAAAGAATAAGAAGTGTGAACATCGGTGGAACTGCTGTCGGAACAGGCATCGGTGCACCCAAAGAATATATTTTAAAAATTGTTGATGTATTGCGACAAGTAACGAATGTCAAGATTGCTAAAGCAGAAAACCTAATAGATGCAACTCAAAATGTTGATGTTTTCTCTGAGATACATGGTTTGCTAAAATCACTTGCTGTTAATCTTTACAAAATTTCAAACGATATCAGATTACTCGGTAGTGGTCCAAATACTGCCATAGGTGAGCTTGAACTACCAAAGGTACAAGTGGGCAGTACTATAATGCCAGGAAAGGTCAATCCGGTCGTACCAGAATACGTAATGCAACTATCATTAACCGTTTTTGGTCATGATGAGATAATCACTCATTCCTGTGCCCAAGGTAATCTACAGCTCAATCAATTCGCACCACTCATAGTACATTATACACTTAAATCACTAACACTTTTAGAAAATGCTTGTAGCACTTTGACAACGTATGTCTCACGACTAAAAGTAAGAGAAGAAGTATGCGAGAAACATCTTTTAAGCTCGACGTCAAATCTTACACCTTTGATAAACTATTTCGGTTACGAACAAGTATCACAAGCAATAAAGGAATCAAACGGTGACATCGATAAAGCAATTGAACAACTCATATTGAAAACAAACATTACAAAAGAAGAGTTGATGAAAAAACTCAATATATCCGATATGACTAAACTTGGATACAGATAGAACATAGTTTTATGGTATAATTGATTAGTTTCGAGTATCGA
>CAZOAS010000239.1:0-2750 GCA_964577745.1 uncultured Fervidobacterium sp. | reverse complement strand
AGTGAACCTGTCTTTATCATACCAGCGTTCGTTGCTACGGCAAGGTCTGCAATGAATGTGTCTTCTGTTTCTCCACTTCTGTGGCTTATTACGTTTGTCATACCAGCTGTTTTTGCCATTTCTATCGCATCGAGTGTTTCTGTTACTGAACCAATTTGGTTGAGTTTGATGAGAATGGAATTTGTTGCAAAGAGTTCTATACCTTTGGAAAGTCTCTTAACATTCGTTACGTACAAATCATCACCGACGATTTGTACTTTTCCGCCAACTTTTTGTGTGAATTTTACATAGCTATCCCAATCTTCTTGTTCGAATGGGTCCTCAATTGATATTATAACTGGCCAGTATTTGTCAACAAGCATTGAGTAGTATTCAATCAATTCATCGCCTGTTTTTTCTACACCATCGATGAAGTATTTTCCTGTTTCTTCGTTGTAGAATTCACTTGCCGCACAATCAAGAGCTATGTATATGTCCTTACCAGGCTCGTATCCCGCCTTCTTGATAGCTTCAATTAGCACTTGGATAGCTTCTTCGTTTGATTTGAGATTTGGTGCAAATCCACCTTCGTCACCAACAGCTGTTACATGTCCAGCGTCTTTGAGTATCTTTTTGAGTGTGTGGAATACTTCTGCACCGTATCTTAATGCTTCTTTAAACGATGGTGCACCTGCTGGTACAAGCATAAATTCTTGGATATCCAAACTGTTATCTGCGTGTGCTCCGCCGTTGATAACGTTCATAAATGGTACTGGCAATACTTTTGCATTTGCACCACCGAGGTATTTGTAAAGTGGAAGTCCAGCACTTTCTGCTGCTGCTCTTGCCACAGCCATCGATACACCAAGAATTGCATTTGCGCCGAGCTTTGATTTGTTTTCTGTTCCATCAAGTTCAAGAAGAACCTTATCAACGTAAACTTGGTCAAAAGCGTTCAAACCAACTACCCTTGGTGCGATGATTTCGTTGACATGTTCAACGGCTTTCGTTACGCCTTTACCTTGGTATCTTTTTTTGTCCCCATCTCTCAATTCAAGAGCTTCAAATTTACCCGTGGATGCTCCACTTGGAACTATAGCTCTACCAAAGCTACCATCTTCAAGTAATACTTCAACTTCAATCGTTGGATTTCCGCGGGAATCGAGTACTTCTCTTGCCTTCACATCAATAATCTCAACGTACATGCTTACACCTCCATTTCGAAAATTATGCGGAATCCGAATCTGGAATCCGTTGTTTTAGTTCCAACAACAATTATATCACACATCTTATATTGTGCCAACTTTCACATTGTTTTTCACATTACTTTCACTTCGTATGGTTTTAACGATATTCCTTCGAATGTTTCGTTGTGTCCTGAGATATTTGCGTAAACTCTTATTCCATGCAAACCATCTGTAACTGTGTAAGCAAGTGTGAACGTGTTATGGGTTACATGTTCTACCCAAGCGTTTTCAAGCCATTGGTTTTCTTTTCTGAATTTCGTCCAGTTAATGACTTCTTTCAATAAGCTATTTTCCCTGTTTAATTGTTCTTCCACAGAAGCTCCTGTGAATGCTCTGTTGAATCTCACTGCCTTCCAGAATGCTTGACCTTCGCCTGATAATGAGGCATACCATGGGAACGGCTCTATTACATCTTCAGTAAATGTCGAATCATATTGTCCTTTCATACCAAGTTCATCACCATAATAGATGAACGGCACACCGGGAGTGGTCATAAGTAAACCGAAAAATACTTTTCTTTGTTCTTCCTGTGTTAACAATTGTGCTAATCTGTGCATGTCGTGGTTACCGGTAAAGTTACTGGGTTTGTATGGCTTTCTCGTAAGAGTTCTTTGGAAACAATCGACGATTTTGTACACGGCACCGTGTTGCATAGATTCTCTTATTGCTTCAGTGAAATAGAAATTGAAAGAACAACCAATAGTCTTTGCGTATTTATCAACGATTTCTGGATCATCCCAAACTTCTGTAACGGCAAATACATCTGAACCTTTAACCGCACGTGCTTTGTCCATAACAAGTTGCCAGTAATTTACATTCTTTTCGTGAACGTATCTGAATTTACCTTCGTTTACATCGTAATCGTATATATGTTTTGCCGCATCGAATCTGAAACCATCAACACCTTGTTTCAGCCAAAATTCAACTATCTCAAGTGATTTTTCAACAACTTCTGGATTTTCGTAATTTAAATCCGGTGATGAACCACCAAAGACTCCATAGTACCACTTACCGTTTCTGTTATGCCATAGTAATTCTTCATCCCAATGTCTTTTTTCAGACAAATTAAAGTGTGGTTGTGCCCAAAGGAAATAATCAACGTAGGGTTTTTCACCATTCATAGCGGCTTTGAACCATGGATGTCTGTCTGAAACATGGTTAAGTGGCAAGTCTATAACAAGTTTTATACCATTCGCATGGAGTGTATCAACCATATACTTGAAATCTTCTAATGATCCAAAAGCAGAGTTTGTGTCAAAATAATCGATGATATCGTAACCGTGGTAACTTGGTGATTTAAAATGTGGAGTTAACCATATCAGATCAACACCGAGCATTTTAAAGTAATCAACCTTTTGAGCAATACCCCTGAAATCCCCTATGCCATCGTCATTTGAGTCAGCAAATGACCTTACGAATATCTCATAACCTATCATGGAAAGACCTCCCCTTTTACAAGTTTTGTGAGCTTATAGAAATTCTCGGCTCTAAAACCCCGCATTTTAATGCACGGATACAGAGCCG
>CAZOAS010000238.1:0-2751 GCA_964577745.1 uncultured Fervidobacterium sp. | reverse complement strand
ATTTTGAATCCTCTCTTCATTTTTTAACTGTCAAGTATAATCATATTTGTCAGAGTCTATTAGAACATTTTTAGATAATTCTTCTTGAAATTCATTTGAGAAAGAGATAAAATTTGAACAAAGATTTATCACAGTGAGGACACAGAGAGGAGTGTTGACGTGGTAATAGATGTTGTATCGAAAAAAATAAGCGAAAGTCCAGTTGTATCTGTTATAATCCCTGCGTACAATTTGGAAAAATACATAGCCAAAGCTATAGAAAGCGTTCTTAGTCAGAATAATATCGATTTGGAAATAATAATTGTGAACGATGGCTCTAAGGATGGAACAAAAGAAAAGGCATTGGAAACATTAAAAGATAAACCTGTCAATTGGATGTTGATAAATCAAACAAATGGTGGAGTAAGTGTAGCAAGGAACACAGGACTGAATTACGCAAAAGGTGAGTACATAAGATTTCTTGATGGTGATGACCAATTCTTGCCAAATTCAACAGGAAAATTGTTAAATACTGCAAAACATTATGATTCGGATTTTGTCTTTGGAAAATTCGTTATGAAGACTTCAAAAGATAAAACGATAATGACCTCCGATGAACTTGCAAAACTTGCGGATGGGGAGATAAATAAGAGAGAAATAATAGTTGATTTTCTCAATTACAAACCGTTCATACACCTTGGCAACATACTCTTTAAAAGAGAAATCTTAGAAAGAGAAAGACTTAGATTCACACCTGGAGTGAAAATTTCTGAAGATTTTGAATTCATATCAAAGCTCATGTACAACTCAAAAAGAATTGTTTTTCTTGATGAATATGTTTATTACTGGCTTTACCGAAAATCTTCTGCTACTAAAACGAAAAGTCTTTCCATGTTTCACCACGTTGGTGTGATGAAAAGATTGATTAAGTATTTCACATCAAAAGGTGAGTTCGAAATCGCTCAGAGGATTCAAAACGAATCTTTAGCACTTGCGTACGGTCAGGTGCTGGGCATTCTTGCGTACAACCGACTCGATTATCAAATTTGGAAAGACTTGGCTAAAAATAGAGAAATCAAAAAATATGTAAGTAAAATTAAGCTGTACAGAGAAAAGAGCAAATTCCATTCAAAAATGTCCTTAGCAAAGGAAGTATATCGCTTGTCTCCAACACTTCTGTATGTGATAATGAGAATGGCACGTGGATACCACGATGTTTGGGCAAAATAAATAGTGAGTAAAAGGAGGGAGAGGGGTTAGCCCGCTTGTATGGATATAGATGTAAGAATCAAAGAGCTTGTTGATAAGTATTTCGATGAAATTCTTACAGCACTTGGTAGGGTCATAAAAATCAGATCCGTTATGGAAGAACCAAAGGAAGGTATGCCATTTGGTGAAGGACCTGCCAAAGCACTCGAGGAAACACTTAAGATAGCTAAGGAACTTGGATTCGAACCAGTCAACGTGGACAATTACGCTGGTCACGTGGAATATGGTAACGGTGGTAAATTGTACGGTATACTTGGTCACTTAGATGTTGTACCTGAAGGCGACATCGAAAGATGGGAAAGTGACCCGTATGAACTTGTTATAAGAGATGGTAAAATGTACGCAAGAGGGGTATCCGATGACAAAGGACCAAGCATAGGTGCGCTATTTGCACTTAAGATAGCTTCGGAACTTGTTAAAGATCCGAAGAATAGAGTAAGGGTAATCTTCGGTACAAACGAAGAAAACGGCTCAGAATGTCTTAAATATTATTTCAAAAAGCAGCCTTATCCAGATGCTGCTGTAACACCAGATGGTGATTTTCCACTCGTGTTTGCTGAAAAAGGTATTGTAACGTATCGCATTTCAAAAGAGCTTAAAGGCGATTACTCAACAAAATTAGTTAAATTACACGCAGGTACCGCTGCCAACGTTGTTCCGGAAGAGTGTGTTGCCGAGATAGAAACAAATAAAATAAATGAGATTTCGTATTTAATTGAAAATTACAAAAGTGCATGTAAATACGAGTATAAAATAGAAGGTAACAAAATAACGATTAAATCTTTTGGAAAATCCGCTCACGGTGCGCATCCAGAAGCAGGCTTAAATGCTGCAGGTGGTATGCTCGAATTACTTTCAAGAATAGATTTTGGTGAAGATAATTGCACTATAAGAGCATTGTACGAGCGTCTTGGAAAGGAATACTACGGAATTGGACTGGGAATATCTGGATACGATGATGTAAGTAGAAAGTTGACGTGTAATCTTGGAATACTAAAAATTGAGGGCGGGAAAATCATTTCGATAATCAACATAAGACATCCAATATTCTACAACGTTGACATGTTAACACTGCAAATAAAAGAAGCGATGAACGGATTTGAAGTTGAAAGAATGAGTTACTCAAAACCACTTTACGTGTCGAAAGACAGCGAATTTGTTAAATTGCTTCTCGATGTGTACAGAAGTGAAACAAAAGACGAAACAGAACCGATTTCAATAGGTGGCGGTACGTACGCAAGAAGTGTTCCATACGGAGTAGCTTATGGGGCTGTGTTTCCAGGAGAAGAAACATACATGCATCAACCAAACGAAAGTTGGTCCCTTGAATCGTACAAGAAATTTATAAGGATTTACACGAAATTGATATACAGATGGTTGAGTGAATAAGACAAATAGAAAATAGTATAAAATAGCAGGGATGTTCCCTGCTATTTTTTCTCTTCTAATTCTATCTTTTTCAAAACTTCCATCTGTTTTTTGAACTCTCTTATTCCCATATTC
>CAZOAS010000237.1:1520-2784 GCA_964577745.1 uncultured Fervidobacterium sp. | reverse complement strand
TGCGCTTTTTAAGTTCATTTTCCAATGTTAAAGCTATCATATAACCAAGACTTCCCTGAGTTTGCGCATCGTTTACATCAAGTGGAAATGGTGGAATCACATGTTTTGCAAGATCTTGTTGAACGAGTAAATTGCCAACTTGTGGACCATTACCGTGAGTGATAACAATATCGTACTCGTCAAGCATAGAAGCAAGATAGTGAGCTGTTTCTGAAAGATTTCGAATCATGTTTTCAGCGGTTGGTTCTTCACCTGGTCTGTTAACGGCATTTCCGCCTATAGCAACGACTGCCAGTTTTTTCATGATAGGCACCTCCACGTGTATTTTGGTAAAATGAATTGTTTTTTAGTAAATTTCAGAATTTTTGGTTTACTCGTCGCAAACTGCTTTTTATGATAAAGCCATAGCCAGCGCTATGGATGCAAATTTTGAATCGCTTGTATCGGCTCTTGAAATAACTATTACAGGAACTTTAGCCCCTGCGATTATTCCAGCTATTCTACCGTTTGCAAAGTACACTGCAGATTTTCCAAGAAAGTTTCCACTGTGTATATCTGGAACAACTAATATATCAGCATGACCTGCGACCTCACCTTTCACACCTTTTACTTCTGCCGCATAAATACTTAATGCATTATCTATTCCAAGGGGACCATCGATTTTACAATTTTTTATCTGTCCCCTTTCGTTCATCTTTGCAAGCAACGCTGCTTCCATTGTCTCTGGCATGTCCGGATTAACTGTTTCAACAGCTGCAATGACACCTACTTTTGGCATTTCATAACCAAGTTTCCTTGCGATATCCACAGCATTTTGAATTATCTGGATTTTTTGCTCCAAAGTGGGTTTTATGACCATTCCACCATCTGTGATGAATATCAATCTATTAACGCCCGGTACTTCAACAACGGCAACGTGTGACAACAATCTGTCTGTACGTAATCCGTATTCTTTGTCAAGTACTGCTTTCAACAACGTCGATGTTTTTACAAGCCCTTTCATTACTATATGCGCATTACCTTGAACAACACTTTTAACCGCTTCCTTGGAAGCTTCCTCTTCTGTTCGACAATCAACAATAGGATACTGCGCACCTATCTCTTCAAGATTTTTTTCGATTATCTCCTTCTTACCGAAGAGAATAGCACTTACACCAAGTTCGCGTGCTTCATAAATTGCTTTCACTGCTTCTTTGTCTTCCGCACCAGCTATAGCCACAATCTTCTTTTTACCTTTTGCCATTTCTATAACCTCATCAAGACT
>CAZOAS010000237.1:0-1420 GCA_964577745.1 uncultured Fervidobacterium sp. | reverse complement strand
ACAAGAGGCATCGATGATACTAAATCCGCACGGAGTGTATCAGAAAATTCAACAACCATTTCTACAGGATTCGAAAAAGTAAATATATTAAAGCTATTCTTTTCTCTTTGAATTAATGTTTTCCCCGCATTTTCTATTTCATTCAGTAATTCTTTCATTGACTTCATGATCGCACTGTGTCGCCCTACAGATGTCTTTGTAGAGACATAAACTGCATTAGGAATGTGCTTTTTTGTCTGAGCGACAACTTTGTCGTCACCTATAACACACCCCACAGGAACGTTGAACAAACCACCGAAAGCAGCGTTAATGAGTGCTTCATTCATTTCTATGCCATTTATCCATATGTTGTGAATAGATGAACTTGAGTACGTATGGTCCATATTTGCTTCAATTGTACCGACGCCAGCATGGTAACCAAAAAACACGATGTAATCAAAAGACTCATCGATACCATACATCATGTAATACTTTCTTACCCCGCCACTTACGAGTGTCATGTTTGGAAACTCATTTGTTATCTCCCAAGGAACATTGTCTCCCATTGCATGGGAATCAACAAGAAATATCTCAGAATCGTTAAGCCCTCTTAATAAAGCCCGAAGTTGTTCTAACATTACCTGTTGCTTGTAATCTGAACTTTTTTTATCTACATCTGACCAACTTGTTATTCCAGCCAAGCCTTCAAAATCTAAAGAAATGAATATTCTTTTACGCATTTTCATCACCCTTTTCAATTAATTTAGCAAGTGTTTCTATTTGAGATTATATAGTATAGTTCAGAAAAATTGAAGCATTGAAAAACAAAGAAAGAAAAAGCATACATATGCATACTTGAGCTTTTCGAAATAGTGAGCAAATACAATAAATGAAAAATAAACTGGTTTGCACTTAAGGAAGTTTTCAAATTATAATAGTTTGCATTATTATCATATCTCAGGTCGGCTTATCACTTAAAATCAAAAGTAACACAAATTCATAAATCAGTATCCTATGGAAAAATATCATTAATGAGTTAACATAAAGTTTGACTTGATTTTTAACATTGACCTGTGAGATAATACTGAATGCCTCATACACCGAAAACCGGAATCCGGAGTCCGGAATCCGAAAATAAAAAATTGAAATCCTTTCCGAATTTAAGTTGTGCTTTGTAGTTTACTAATTGAGGTGTCGCTATGAAAGATATTAAAGATAGAATTCTCTCCTTGTTAAAAGAAAAGGTTAGCCGGCAACAATGGGAACATTGGTTTATCGATTTTACAGTTAAAAGGATAGAAGATACCCACGTTATTTTTGAAGTGGGAAATTTGTTTATCAAAGGTTATATAGAGAAAAAATTTGACAAAGTTCTAAGAAAAGTTTTGTACGAAGTCTTAGGACAAAGTGCATCCTATGAGATAGTTTATGCTCAAATTTC
>CAZOAS010000236.1:0-2784 GCA_964577745.1 uncultured Fervidobacterium sp. | reverse complement strand
AGCTAACATACCGCACGAAGAATCCTCGCATTTCAATGCGGGGAGTAGGTCAAATCTTTGAACCTGCGTTGAAAGAAGTTGGACTTCTTTGGCAAATGAATAGAATTACAGTAGCTCAAGAACATTACTTTACAGCTGTCACACAGTTGATAATGTCTCAGTTGTATGAATATCTGTTCACACCCAGCAAAAAAGGTCTTCGATTTGTTGGAGCATGTGTAAATGAAGAACTCCACGAGATAGGTATCAGAATGGTTGCCGATGTACTCGAAAGCAAGGGTTGGGATACTTACTATCTTGGAGCGAATGTTCCCGTGGATTCTATAATAAAGTTCTTAGAAGAAAAGAAACCTAACGTTTTTGGCTTGAGTTGTACACTGTCTTTTCATCTTCACAACGTGGTAAATATAATAGAAAAGATTAGGCAAAATGAAACAATCAGGGATATCAAAGTAATCGTCGGCGGTTATCCATTCAGTGTGGACAAAGACCTGTGGAAAAAAGTGGGAGCCGATGGATTTGCAAGAAACCTATCCGAGCTTGAGAATAATTTAAAAACGCTGTTAGCTTAAATCGAGGTGAAAAAGACGAAAAAGTCTCTCATTCCAAAGATCGCTTTGATTATCGGAACAGTTCTCATTGTTGGAGTTTTAGGATTTACTCTTCTTACAGCGCTTGCTCACTGGATGCGATTAAAACAGTTCGGATTTGATTATCTCCTCCCACTGGAAGCAGGAATTTTTGTCTTGCTTGGTCAGTTCTTAATTATGTACTCTTCTATTAGATTTTCCAAAACGTGGAAGTTTGAATTGCTGGCTATTGTTCTAACTCTATCCACTTTTGTTTTGATTTCCATCATTGCAAACTCAACCAAAGTCGCTTCCGGAGATGTGCCTGTAAAAAATGCACCAGCTTGGTTTTTACCAGTTATATATTCTTTGATTGCTTTGTATTGGCTTGGATTTTGCTGGTCAGGTATCTTAGGTATCAGTTCTATCATTAAATACTTAATTAGTAATAAATAATAGTTTTAGACTTGATATATTTTTGAATTGTGATAAAATTATCAATGAAGTAAATACACAAATGGAGGTGTGCAGAATGGAAATCGTTGCGAAAATTGTGGACGGTGTATATTATGTTGGAGTAAACGACAGAGATACTCATCTTTTTGAGAACATCTGGCCACTTACTAAAGGGGTATCTTATAACTCATACCTTATAGTTGATGAGAAAACTGCACTTATCGATACTGTAAAAGTAAGCAAGATGAAAGAATACATTGAAAAAATTGCGCAGATACTTGATGGTAAGAAACTCGATTATCTTATAATAAACCACATGGAACCAGACCACAGTGGTGCTATCGCTTCAATTGTACATGCTTATCCAGACGTGAAAATAGTTGGAAATAAAAAGACTTTTGAGTTTATAAAGGCAATGTATCATTTGGAGGGTAACTTTTACGAAGTTAAAGAAGGCGATGAAATAGACCTCGGGAATAGAAAACTTAAATTTTACATGACACCAATGGTACATTGGCCAGAAACCATGATGACTTATGAACTAAACGATAAAATTCTTTTTGCCGGTGATGCATTCGGAGGTTTTGGTTCACTTGATGGCGGGATATTCGATGATGAAGTTGATGTAAAATACTTTGAAAACGAAATTAGAAGATACTATTCAAACATCGTTGGTAAATTTGGACCAATGGTGCAAAAAGCATTGCAAAAACTTAGCTCTTTGGAAATTAAGATTGTCTGTTCAACACATGGACCTGTTTGGAGAACTAATCCAGCGCATATAGTTTCGGCTTACGATAGGTGGAGTAAGTACGAATATGAAGAAGGGGTCGTAATTGCGTACGGAACTATGTACGGCAACACAGAAAAGATGGCAGATTACATAGCAAGAGTTCTTGCGGAAGAAGGTGTAAAGAATATCCGTGTGATGAATACATCAACGACGCATGAATCTTTCATAATAAACGAAATTTGGCGTTTCAAGGGTGTTATTCTTGGTACATGTACCTATAATAACTGGATATTCCCACCGATGGAGAACTTACTTATAAACTTGTCCCACAAAGGTTTACCAAATAGGGTTTTTGGAGTGTTCGGTACATACGGATGGAGCGGAGGAGGCGTAAAGGGTATAGTTGAATACATCCAGAAAAATAAATGGATGATGGTTGGTGAGCCTGTCGAAGTTAATTTCTCACCAAAAGAAGAAGACTTTGAAAGATTGAGAAAATTAGCAGTTGAAATGGCAAAAGCTGTTAAGCAATAAATATTATAAACAAAGCCCCTTGTTTCCAAGGGGCTTTTATTTTCATTTCCAAATTGCCTTTTGCTCTGGTACAAGATTTGGCGGAATTCTTCCTTCTAAAGCCTCTATTATATTTAGAGCCACCATTTCGGACATCTTATCTCTTGTCTCGTATGTTGCAGAACCTATGTGTGGAAGTAATACAACATTGTCGAGCTTTTCAAGACCGGGTGTTAATTTTGGTTCATTTTCGTACACATCGAATCCTGCACCAGCAATCTTCTTATCGCGTAATGCTTCATTTGACCTACTCCCCGCATTGAAATGCGAGGATTCTTCGTGCGGTATGTTAGCTTACTAACCTTAACCGCACTGGGCTGGTCAATGCCCCTACTCCTATTCCGGTACAGGAATTTGGAGATACCTTTTTGAGTATATTCAGTGCTCCATTTACATCGGCATTTATCACGGCTCCACATTCTTTACAAATATACAGTCCACGGTGTATTCTGT
>CAZOAS010000235.1:0-2787 GCA_964577745.1 uncultured Fervidobacterium sp. | reverse complement strand
AAGAATCCTCGCATTTCAATGCGGGGAGGAGGTCAATGAATGATTGCCTGTTCCACGGGATAATCGATTTCTTCAAGTTTCTTAATCACATTTTCGATGTTTTCAGTTTCGATAATTACTTCTTTTTCTTGTACTTTTACTTCAAAATTCTTTTCCCCAATCTCTTCAAGTGCTTTTGAAATCCTCATCTTACAGTGGTTACAAGAAATATCTGGTACTTTCAGCAAGTACTTTGCCATAGTCTTACCTCCCTTTATTAATTTCCAGATTTTGCAATCTGGACCCTGTACGAATTGAAATAAGTATAACGGTTATCGAACTCATCGCCATCGATGCTTCCGCGATAGCTGGGTGTAATAAACCTAACATAGCCAATGGTATTGCTATTACGTTGTAAAGGAATGCGAATAATAAATTCTTTTTAATGGTATTAAACGTTTCTTTTGAAATCTCGATAGCGTTAACAACTTTTGAAATCCCGCCTTTTGTGATTATTATGTCTGCGTTGTCGATAGCAAGGTCGCTTCCACTTCCAATGGCTATGCCGATATCGGCACCTTTCAAAGCGGCTGCATCGTTTATACCATCACCGACCATGATAACCTTCTTTCCTTTACTTTGGAATTCTCTTACTATATTCAACTTCTCGTGTGGCTTAGTGTTTGAATAAACATATTCAATTCCAATAATCTTAGCTATATGTTCTGCGGTTTGCTTGTTGTCACCTGTAACCATAACAGGTGTGATTCCAAAATCTTTAAGCTTTTCAATTGCGTATTTTGAATCTTCCCTGAGAACATCTTGAATTGCAAAGAACCCTATAACAACACCGTTCTTCTTTACTTCAACTATCGAGAAACCTTCTGATGTGTAGTTGTGATACTTTGTCAAATCGTCAGGCTTACCGATAAAATATTCTTCACCGTTAACCTCAGCAAGTACACCACGACCATGTATTTCTTCAAATTTTTCTATGGAGATGTTATTCTCACTTACTTGGTTAAGGTATTCTACAATAGCTCTTGCAAGTGGATGATTTGATAGACTTTCTATAGCCTTCACTATGCTTTTTTCATCGTCTGGGAGATTTGTATATACAACAGAAGGTTTACCTTGTGTTATTGTACCTGTTTTATCGAATAACACATATCCAACTTCCTTTGCGGTCTGAATTGCTTCAGCATTTCGGATTAACAATCCCTTCTTTGCCGCTATTGAAGTACCAACGATAAGAGCCATAGGGGTAGCCAAACCAAGTGCACATGGACAAGCGATGACAACTGTTGTCAAGAAAACAAATACAGAAAACGATAGCTTATCGGTTGTATGCATTGCCCATGGTAAAACTTCTCTAATTCTGTGGGTAAACATGTTCATACTATCGAAGTTAAAATACCAAATCAGTGCACTTAGAAAAGCAAGTAAGATTATAGCAGGTACAAACCAATTTGTGATTTTATCAGCTAAGGCTTGAATAGGAACTTTTGCACCTTGAACTTCTTGGATTAGATTAATCATCTTAGACAAAAACGTATCTTCTCCAGTTTTTGTGACTTTTATTTTCAAAACACCAGTTAGATTAAGTGAGCCACCTATCACTTCTTCATCTTTACTCTTACCAACTGGTAAAGATTCACCTGTTATCATCGATTCATCTATCATGGAAAATCCGTCTATGATTATTCCATCAGTTGGTATGCGTTCACCCGGTTTAACGAGTAGGATGAGTCCTTCTTTTATTGCTTCTATAGGCATGAGAAATTCGCCTTTATCTGTAATAACACGTGCTTCTTTGGACTGAAGAGAAAGAAGTTCTCTTACTTGTTTTGAAGCTTTATCTCTCAAATACGACTCTATGAATCTTCCGACAAGATGCAAGGAAACAATCACGGCACCTATTGTACCAAACGGGTGTACCTCGATGCCAAAGTAAGTCATAACATTCGTAAGCCAAGCGGTTACAGATCCGAAGAATATAAGTGTATCCATATTCGCATGTTTGTGCAACAAAGCGATAAGCGAACCACGTATAGTATCTCTACCAGCGTAAAAAATCACAACACCTGATAATACAAATTCAACAATATTGAAATACGGAATATGTACACCGTACATGTGCGAAAACATCAAAAACATCAGAGGAACAGTGATTAATACGGCTATCAACATATTCGATTTGATACGTCTCAATCGCTTTTCTTCGATCTGTTCGACGGGTTCATTTGAAACACCGTATCCAACGTTTTCAACAGCCTTTACAAGTACATCTTCAGAGACAGGTTTCTCCAAAACAACAAAAGCCGTGTTCGTTGCTAAATTTACCGCAGCGAATTTCACACCATCTATTTTCGAAAGTGATTTTTCAACGATCCTTGCACAATTTGCGCACGTCATACCGGTAATTCTTAGTGTCTTTTTATCCTCCACAAATCTACCCTCCATTAAGCAAAAAATAAGTGGTAAGACAACAATATTTTACCACTTATTATAAACATAGTCAATTAGATAAAACTAAATTATCTTAAGGTTTTGCTATTCGTTGCGTATGATATTCAATTCGGAAGCAAGATAATATTTCAAATCATTTACTTTCGCATAGTACATTGCCATATCACCTTTTGTAATCAATTCACCAAATGTTATAGCATCCGATGGATAAATAGCTATACCAAAATTCCCCGATATGTTTATTTTGACGTAATTGTAATAGATATCTTTTTCAAGTTCTTCAAGAATTCTATCAACGAATTGTTTGTACTCTTTGCAATCGTAAAGTAAAAATACAAA
>CAZOAS010000234.1:0-2802 GCA_964577745.1 uncultured Fervidobacterium sp. | reverse complement strand
TATCTTCACCTTTTTCGTTTAGTAATTTGGTTAATCGGAAAACATCGTAAATGCTGAAATCTTCGACACTTGAAGAAAATGGATACGTCCCAACCCGTGGATCATCACCGGATAATATGAGTAAATTTCGAATACCAAGCATGTGAGTTGCTATCAAATCACCTTCAATTCTTATAGCGTTTCTTGTTGTTCGGGAAAAATGCATTAACACTTCGATACCTTTCTCAGTCAACATATGTGCAGGGGCTATAGGTGAAACCCTCGCACTTCCCATTGGTAAATCAGTTACCGCAATTACCTGTGCACCAACATCACATGCATTCATGCAAAAATCGATGTATTTTTCGGCGTTAGTTCCTCTTGGTGGAAGTGTTTCAAGTATAAGACGATTATCGAAAAAAACATTTTTTCCAAGTTCCTCCATATTCAGCCACCCCGATGTTCAGTTTTTCCACTTACATATGAGTTTTTTATTCTCTGTAGTTAAAAAACTCTTAAGCTCGACGTATTGCCTTTGCCTTAACTTTTCTATCAGATACCTTCGAAGAAGTTCTACACTTTTAGTTACCTGGTATCCTTGTAAAAGAATATCCAGATCTTTTTTCAAATAATACATTATCTCATAGTACATTGGAACTCTGTGAGTTGTTTTTTCCAGTTTTCTAATAAGTAGATTTCTGAATTCCTCTTTTATTACACCTGCTGGTATTCCCGTACGAAGGTAGTTGTATATGTACACACAAGATTTTATTGAATTTTCTTCTTTCGTTTTCGAAATATTAGCTTCAAAATAATTTTCGATATCCTCAAGTGCTTGACTTGCGTACAAGGCAACGTCCATATGTGGATCTTTTAACAAAATTCTTAGGTATCTCATGTTTCTCTCTACATCTATTCCTTTAGTAACGTAAGTAAAAATCGTTCTTGTAAGCAACTTTTTTTCAGATGGTTTCCCTATAATCAACAACGTTCTTACAGGTAGTACGTTCATTACACTATCATCTATTCTCATAGTGATTTCGGGTGGTATCGAAACATTGAAGAAATCTTCAATCTCTTCGTTTCTAAGTGGTAAAAGAAACAACCAAGCTACGGGGTAAGAAAGAAGAAATAGTATAGTTTCAGATAAGTTCTTTCTTGTTAGATAGTACAAGAATGAAGACAAAAAACAAACTATGATGTTTGAAAAACGCAGACCATTTATAGTAATAACACCGATATTTGTGAATATCACCAGAGCGTTCAAAATATCTATAAATATATAAACCGTGCTTAATGATTGTTTTTCACTCTCTCGATTAACATATCGATATTTCATATTTCTGAGCCAACCTTTCCACTACCTTTTGTTTCCCTACTTCATCACATACAGGTAGCAACACTTTTGTTGTAACAAACTCACCATTCCTTTTGGAATGCAAAATATCAGAGTTTCTAAATTCTTTAATAATTAACTCATGGTATTTTAGTTTGTATTTCAAACAAAGTTCCATGAATTCAATTCCAAATCGTTCCTTCCTTTTCTCAAATATCGCTTTTTTTCTCAAATAATATTCTTCTTTCCAAGTTCCGTCTGGTTCTTTGAATCTTTCAGTAAGCAATGCATCTTGTTCAGCTATAACTTTTATGTTTGCGTGTAACCAAGAAGCTACCGCACTTATGTATTGTACAAGTGTTTCCGAGAAATTTTCCGGTGGGATATCTTCAACAATAAGCACACCGGCTAAATCGTCTTTTTTCCCAATTGCAATGCAAAACCAAGGTTCGAAAGAGCTGAAATCACCTTCCAATATAACTTCGGGAAGTGTACCATAACCTTTCTCGATAGCTTTCGAAATAACCTTTGATGTGTCAACAATAAACGAATTTTGCAATCTTCGTTCACCAACACCTGCAACAAATCTTAAGAAGTTCTTATCTACACGGTACAACTGCAAATTTGGAAGTTGGAAGAAATCTGCTATTATTTCAACTGACCTTGTCAGTATCTCATCCAAATCGAGTACTTCAAGTTCTTTCAAACGTTCAAGAAGAGTTATCATTCCTTCTCCTTCGAAAAATACCCTTAACTGCAATTGATTGATTATAGATTGTAATTTGTTAACGTTTTCCAATAACTCTTTGTTTTCAAGTTCTAATTTCTTCTTGTCATTTTCGAGCGTTCGAATCTTCTTATTCAAAATTTCTCCAACTATACCCAAAATCAATCCTACAACTATCGCGTAAGATGACAATATCCAAGGATCAAGCCCCAATTCTTTACTGGTGTAGAGCGTTATAAAAGCAATTTCAAAAAATATAATCGAAAATAAAAACGATAAAAGTCCGTATCTTGCCGACCAAATGAACAAAAACGTTATAAGGAAAATTATCGAAGTTAAAGAATTAAGTACTGAAAAAGCATCGAGTAGTATAATTGCGCTAAATATTGCGGAAAGTTCCACTATTTGCAATATATTATTCTTCTTATTTACCAGAAATAACTTTACAGAACTGAACAAATTGTTTAACTTATTTGTTTTCATGAACAATAACCTCTCTTTGTGAAATTAAAAGTTTACTTCGTGTAAATTCAAATCTGAGTAAGTCTGAGTAAATTTTGTTGAAGGATACGAAGGCATATACGGTTGAGAGACAAAAACCAACCAAAAATCCAAGTCCCGGGTAATTTTTAATACTAAACAACGATGTTACAACATTGATTACAAAAGCAATTATGGAAGCTCTCATAGGTATCTCAGGTAAATCAAAATAATGTGCAATCAACGAAATATATAGAAACACACCGTTTGCAGCAGCTCC
>CAZOAS010000233.1:0-2808 GCA_964577745.1 uncultured Fervidobacterium sp. | reverse complement strand
AGTACATCTATGCCTTTTTCGTATTCAAGGCGTGATACGGATAGTATGTTTATTGTGTCTTTGCCTTCAAATGGGTTGTGCTCGGTCATTTTTTTGGTTATCTCTTGTATGTCCACTGGGTTGTATATTACGTGTAATTTTTCAGTTGGGATGTTGAATGTTTTTTGTAAGTGTTCTTTCATACCGTAACATTGTGCTATGAGCGCATCTGGTTTTGTGAATGCGAGTGTGTAAAGTGCTTTTGTCAATGGGTTTTTCACTAACTTTTCCGGTAAGTTTTGGAGTCGGGCGATTGTTTTGACTGGTTTTTTGGTGAGTGTTTTCCATATTTCAATTGAAAGTGTTGCGTGTGGCTGAGTTGTGAATATTATATGTGGTCTTTCAAGTTTGTATATTTTTTCCATTTCGAAAATTAGCCATCTTGTTCGCTTAGAGCGTAACTTTATTTTTTTTACTTTGTCTGTCAGTAATTTGCTGTATACTCCGTCTTCGATGTATGCGATTGTTGTGTTGAAATTTTTTGTGAAGTGATTTGCTAACATGACTGCGATTTTTTCTGCACCACCGCCGCCGAGTTTGGGTGTGAAGATAAGTATTTTCGGGCGTGTTGTGTTGTCGATTGTCTCTTCGTATTCTGTGACGATTTTTTTTAAGTTGTATTCTCGTGCACGTTGTTTTAGTGTGTTTTTGTCGATTTGCGTTCTCAGGGCGGTTAATATTTTTTGAGATAAATCATATGGATCCTCGCTTTTTGCAAGCCAGCCATATTTTGTGTTTATTATTTCTTTTGGACCAGATGGGCAATCTGTTGCCACGATTTTTGCGCCACACGCAAGTGCTTCGAGTAATACATTAGGAAAGCCTTCGTATCTTGATGGCAAGACGAATAGGTCTGCATAGTGTATGTACGGATATGGGTTCTCCATCCATGGGAGTATTTGTATATAATTACTCAAATTTAAGCTGTTAGTAAGTTTTTCGAGTTTTTCTTTTTGTGTACCATAGCCAATTATCGTAAGTTTGGCGTTTGGAATGTTTATGATTACCTTAGCGAATGCCTTTATCAGCACATCAAAACCTTTCTGATGCTCAAGTCTGCCGATAGATACGATGTTTACAGACCTTGAGTTTTCGAATGGATTATATTCGACCATTTTTTGCTCTATATGGTCTATATCAATCGGGTTGTATATTATTTTTAGTTTATCTTTGGGAACTTGGAATTTTTCGATTAATTCCTCGCTCATTTCGTTGCAAAGTGTGATTATTTTGTCTGAGCTTTTGAGTGTGTTTGAGATTATCCATCTTGTCAAGGTGTTATTTAAGAATTTACGATGTTCGATGTATCGGTTAAGTGATATTGGAACTCTGAATATTGTTGATATGTTTGTTTTTAAGTGTGTGGATTGTAAATATGAATACACGGCAAGTTTTGGCCAGCTGTGAAGGATGACATTTATGTTTTTCGAATGTGCGATTTTTAATATTTCTTTTGGTAATCTGGTTATGTTTTTGGTAGGTAATTTTACAAGTTCAACGTGTGGTTTTACAAGTGATTTGTACGAGCCATCTTCGATGTACGCAATGTGTACTTTGTACTTTTCTATGTCCAAGTTATTTGCTATGTTAATCAATACTTTCTCCATCCCGCCTATCCCGAGTTTGTTTATAGGTATGAGTATATTTTTCAAGTATGCTACACCTCTGTTTGGTTTAATCTCTATTAATCTCTATGGAATATGTCTCGTGAAAAGACTTTATCAAGTACATCGTAAAGTTCTTCGGAGATTCTGTTGGCTATGATAATCTCGGAGCGTTTTTTGAATTCTCCGAGGTTTTGTACAAATTCCACACCTTCTATGGATATTTTCTTTTGTTCATCGATATCTATCAGCGGTTCGTAGGCTATAACTTTTATCCCGTGAGCAAGGAGGTCCTTTATAATGTCCATCACAGCTGATTTTCTAAAGTTATCGCCATTTAGTTTTGATGTGAGTCTGTGTATGCCAACCACCTTCGGATTTTTTTCGAGTATCTTTTGTGCTATGTATTCTTTCCTTTTTTGGTTTGATTCTATGATCGCTGAGATTAAGGAGCCTGGAACTTTTGAATTTGTGAAATGTACTTGTAATTGTTTTGTATCTTTTGGAAGGCAGTAACCACCGTAACCAAACGATGGATTATTGTATTGATCACCTATCCTCGGATCAAGGCATATGCCTTTTATGATTTCTTGTGCATCGAGTCCGTTCTCAAATGCGAATGTATCAAGCTCGTTGAAATAAGCCACACGCATGGCTAAATAAGCGTTAGCGAAAAGTTTTATCGCTTCCGCTTCTTCGGGGTTTGTTAGAAATATTGGTACGTTTTTCTTCTCGGTGGCGTCCCTGATAAGCTCAGCAAATTCCATCGCTCTATCAGACTTTTCCCCAACTATTATACGTGATGGATAGAGATTATCGTACAATGCGTTACCTTCCCTGAGAAATTCCGGTGAGAAGATGATGTTGTCTGTGTTGAATTTTACTCTCAATTCTTTCGTATAACCAACCGGTATCGTTGATTTTATTACCATCAACGCTCTCGGGTTTATACTTAATGTTTTCGCTATTACATCCTCGATTGAGCTTGTGTTAAATCTTCCTATGGTTGGATCAAAATCAGCAGATGTGGCTATGATAACATATTTGGCATTTAAGAATGCATCCTTTGGTTCCGTCGTTGCACGGATGTTGAGTTTTTTCTCACGAAGATATATCTGTATGTCTTTGTCTATTATCGGTGAACGTTTTTCGTTTATTAACCTGA
>CAZOAS010000232.1:0-2820 GCA_964577745.1 uncultured Fervidobacterium sp. | reverse complement strand
CACTTATAAGGGCTCTTTTAATATTCATTATCAAAATCCCCCCACTTTATGTAATTTTGATATCTACCATTCGATTATCTTACCGGTATAGTCGAGGAAAATACCAGTCTTATCGATAGTTCGTGCTATCTTGATTATACCTTCTGCTGATTCCTCCGGCAAGACAGGCGCATTTGCACCTCCCATATCGGTCTTTACCCAACCAGGATGCACAGAGATAACATACATGTTCTTCAATCTGTGTGCGAGTAACTTTGTCACCATATTCAAAGCAGCTTTCGAGATAGAATAAGGAATAGAGGTAGTACCACCCGTGTGGGTGATACTACCAAGTATACTTGATATATTCAATATCTTCGAACCATCCTTTAACTTACCAGCTTTGTGCATTTCCTGGACAGTCATATAAGGTCCCATTGTGTTTACCTTAAAAGACAACAACATACCTTCCTCGGTAACCTCAGGAAACCGTTCTTCAATTAGTATACCTGCGTTATTAATAAGCACATCGACTGGTTTATCGATATTTTTGACAAACTCTTCTATAGACACCGGATTAGAGGTATCGAGTTTGAACACTTTCAAGTTTTCATGTTCTATAGGCATCGAACTTCTTATTCCAACTGTGACTTGCTCGCCTTCTCTCAATAATTGTTTAACAATCGCTAATCCTATACCTCTATTCGCACCAGTTATAACCCAGTGCATATGTTCACCCCACTTCTTACTTTCGTTCTTTCAATATTAAGCTTACTCTACATCCAATTCAAACTGATAAGATGGTTCCTCATTAATTATACTGTTATAATAATCTTCTGCAACATCCTCGCCAAGTGCTTTGTAAATATAGTAAAGGTATTCCGTTGCTTTGAGTCTCGTACTCTTATCTGCAGAATTTGTGAGCTCTTCGAGTTCAGCGAGGTTGTTGTATATGTATTGGAGTACACTCATAATGTCTCCTTCTTTGATGTAACTGAGTAATATCTTTGATAATTCGACGTTGTACTCCAGTTTAACTTTCTCAGAGTCATCGAATTGCCTCATACGAGAAAGCACTGGGAAGGTTTTATACCCCATACTGTACAATTTTGAAACTGATGTTTGATATTCGGTCTTGAATTCTTCGTACGCTTTTGCATCCTCTATAGCTGAAACAACACCTGCTATAAGCCATGTGCTGTTTGTGCTAATTGCCTTATTTTTATCGAAAACTTTCGGCAAATATTCGTTCAGTATTCTTCTTGGATCTTTTCCATTGACAAAATCCAGCCAAATCAAGTAATCTTCTGATGTGTTAATTTTTATATTTTCAGATTTAATTTTGCTATCAATGTAAGAATTCAACTTTTCCTTTCCAAGGCTATCTTCAATCTCAGAATATCTTGGAGATTCTTGGAATTTTTCGAACGTTGATAAATCGTTATGATTTCTTATAAAGAACACAAAATTACCATTTTCTGTGTACTGAATTCTTAATTTGCTATCGTACTTACCAAACAAAACATCGATGAATACTTCATTTGTTTCCGATTTTTTCAATCCATCGTACGAATCATATTGAACTTCTTCTGGATTTTCTATCGTTTCGAGAGCCTTGTCAAATCCTTCCTTTGAAGCTTTGTCAAAAAACTTTTGAGCTTGCTCTTGTGTTGGAAATACAGCATAGTCGAGGTCTACATACTCATCTTCCATGAGTTCTTCTCTGTTTTTGTTGTAGTAATCTTTCATATCATTTTCACTTACGGATGAGTATTTTTCAACAAAATCTTCTGAAGAAATATTCTCGAGACTAGCCAAGTGGTTGATTACTTTTTCTCTAAGAATCTGATTTAAAATGTAAGCTCTCACGTATGGTTCTTCAAAGAGTTTGTCAAAACTTCCGTAATAAGACAAATAATACTGATACATCTCTTCTATTTCTTCGCTGTAAACTTGTGTATCTCCAATAGCTTTTCCACTCACTTCTAAGAACGCAACAGGTTTTGATTCAGCAAAAAGAGTTGTAATTATAACCGTACTCATGAAAAGAACAAAAAATATACGTAATACTCTCTCCATAAAAGCACCTCCAATTTTCTACCAGTTTTTCTGGTAGTTGTTGAATGAAATTATCCCCCGCAATTTTTGCGGGGGATTCCCATTGAGATTATTCTCCGGTATTCGTTGATTCAGCTGTATCGTTCGCTGTGTCTGTAGAACTTGTAGTAGATTTCTCTGCATTTTCTTTATTCTTTATCATTTCATCAAGTTCTTTTTCAGCTTTCTCAAAGTCCAAGCTATAATCTGGTTTCAATTCTTTTAGCTTTGCAAGATATCCTTTTGCCGTCTTTGGATCATCGAGTGCTTTGTTCATATCGTAAAGTTTGTAATACGAATCAGCTCTAATTTGGACGTCTGTACCTGTTGATTCAGCAAGTTCTGCGAAACCTTGGTAAATTTCAAAGAGTTGATTCATAACGTAATAAGCTCCACCTACTGAAAGGTATGGTTTAACTTCATCGTACAATTTTGAATAGTATTGGAACGCAATGTCTTTCTTTTCAGGATAATACTCTTTCATCCTTCTTAATATCTCTTTTGAAGAGCCCTTTGATACCTCATATACTGAATTTACAAGCTTTTTCTCAAATTCCTTTACATCAGCTTTGACCTTCTCAAGTGCTGTATCTGTGCTTTCAACTATTCTATCTGCTATAACTAAGAACGCTGTCTTTTGTTCTGCTGCTACGTCTGTTCTAACCTCTCCGTTTTCTGTAAATAGCTCTTCATACATCTTCTTGTAAGCAGTCATTAAGTCCTTGCTTTCCGTACTGAGTGCTG
>CAZOAS010000231.1:0-2839 GCA_964577745.1 uncultured Fervidobacterium sp. | reverse complement strand
AGAAATATCAAGAGCTAATCGCAAGAGGAAAAAAGCCAAAGCAAGCGATAATAGCCATAGCAAGGAAATTAGCTGAGCTAGTATGGATACTATGGACAAGAAAAGAATCGTTTTATGTAAGTAAGGCATAATTTCAAAGACCAAGGTAAAGAAGATAAAAGGATAAAACAGAAAAAATACAATTCAAAAATCGATAGTGACGAATAGTTGCAAAAGTTTGGTAATGGGAAAAAATTGAAAACAAGAAACTTTTTTCTAAATATCGTACAATTTTCAAATTTACCTATTGACTTTTTAGAGTACCACAAAATAAGTGATTTTATTTTTCATCAACGACTACATAACCTTTTGAGCCCATGTAAACACCTATTTGTCCCATGATTCCAAGGTTAGAATAACCTTTACCAAACATTGCGACTTGAGCATCATCTGGAATTCTCACACAACCATGTGTTGGATACAAGTATGCTCCTGAGTATCCAGTGTAAATCCCTCTACCACCGTGTATCCATATACCAGCCCTACCAAATTCGTAATATGCTCTGTAAGCATTTCCGGAAATTCCCCATAGTTCTACAACATTTCCTATACCGAAGGATTCTGCTGGATAAGCTGGAGCAGCTAATGTACCTTCGTAACCACCAGTTGGAGTATCACCACTGTTTTGATACCATGGTCTCCCTAATGCACTCATACCCAAGGCTCTTGTTGTGTATCTCAGATTACCTGATCTATCGTACAAATACAACTTCCCTTCTCTACTGCGATCTTTCCAGAGGTCTACATATATATAGAATCTTGCCCATGATGGTATAGATGGTCCTCGACTTGGATTTGATGCATATACTGTATCTTTACTCAACCCCATACGTTCGGCTACAAGTGAACCAGATTGTGTGTAAACACTAACTTTTGTTGAAAATTCCCCTGCTTTCCTGAATTTTACAGGGAAATTAACTGATTTCGTAACTTCACCAGCATTCCAAGTTACCGTAGTTTCTCCAAGCTGACCATGTGCACTACTTGATACTACAATTTTCAAGCTTCTTGAAATATTTGTTCCGCCGCTTTCAGAAATAACAACCTTAAGATTTTCTGCTTCATCTACTACCAACGGCTTTGTTGTGTAATCAATACTGTCTATACTCACCCTTGGTGTGAATGATGGAGTAGAAGAAGATTTTACAGTGTCTGGATATGTACCCGTTCTTGCTGTTATTGATTCGAGGTTTTTGGTGAAGAGCTTTATAGTTGTTTTGAAATCTCCTGCTTTGTTAAACTTTACAACAAGATTGAAACTTCTCCTTTGTTCTCCAGCGGACATATTTACCAACGCACTCGCAAGTTGACCGTGAGCACTGCTTTCTGCAACGATATAGAATTCATAGTTGAGATTTGTGTAAGAATTACGGGCTATTGTTACACGTAAAACTTCTGTTTCTCCAACTACGAGTGGAGATGTTATATACTCAATTTTTTCAATAGACATACTTGGTATAACATCCAATTTTCCGTCTGTAACACTTAAAAGTTTTACCATCTTATTGTATCCAAAGTTTCCATCGTAATTCAAACCGTAGTATTGACAATAATTTAACACAGCTGATTGTGTTTTTGGGCCGTAAATTCCATCGACTGTTAACTGAACATTGTAACCTTTTTCTATTAAGAATTCATTCAGTCTTTCTTGTAAAAATCTCACATCGTTTCCAGAAACACCAGGAGTAATCAATCTGTAGAATGGATCAGGATAACCATTAGCAAGTGGGGATGCTTCTAAATTCTTTTCAATTGCTATTTCTTCTTCTGGAATTTTGTAATTCTCAACGTCAATTACGTTTACTTTCCAACCGTCTGGAGTGTAATCAATAGCTACCCTTACAAACTTTCTTGTAAGTTCTTTCGAATTTTTAAGAGCTGAGACGTAGTAATAAGCAGTTCCTTTCTTTAAATCTGGATCAAATATTTTGCTTTGTTCCGATACGACTAAAACTACGTTGTTATTTGCTGATGGTTCATTACTGATCTCATCTTTTCCAAAGACCAAAACTCCTTCTTTACTATCGATCTCATCTTTTAACAATTTCAAAGCAATCTCTTCTGATAAGAATTCTGAGGAATAAAATTCTTTGACTAATTCATCACTTCCACTATCTTTTTGTTCAGGAGCTTGTACACTTTTCGTACAACTGCTAACTGCAAAGATTAATCCAAGCACAAGAACAGCCGTAAGTAAAACTTTTAAATACCTCATAATCCCAACCTCCTATATCAACGTTTAGACTGTCCACAAAATTATGAAAAATATGAAAAACTTTCAAAATTAGTTGTATAACTTAGTTGTATAAATATTAAAGAATGTTAAAGAATGTTACTCCCACCTCCATCATGAAAGCATATTACCCTATGCCTCGTAAAATCGATTTCTCTCAAAGCCCAGCTTGTCCTTACCCCCTACTAAAGTCTACATCAACTTTCACTATCACCCACGTGCTCCCGACGGCTCTTTGATTACTGTTACCAGTTTTACTGCTGAATGCAAACGCATTTCCTTTTTTCATAAATTCTCACTGAAGAATTTCAAAGACCAAAAGAAGAAAATACAAAAAATCATGAACAAAAGATTTGACTGATGACTGTCGAAACTATTTTTGGTTCTTTTTTATCATACCATCGTACAGATTTTAAACTTTTTGACCGTTGACCTACTCCCCGCATTGAAATGCGAGGATTCTTTGTGCGGTATGTTAGCTTACTAACCTTAACCGCACTGGGCTGGTCAATGCCCCTACTCCTATTCCGGTACAGGAATTTGGAGATACTTTTTTGAGTATGTTTA
>CAZOAS010000230.1:0-2852 GCA_964577745.1 uncultured Fervidobacterium sp. | reverse complement strand
GCTTTCCAAGCATTTCCAGTCGAATATTACTATTCCAAATTGTCAGAAAAACGTGTACAATTATTATCGCAAGCGGTGAGAGATGCACGCAGACGTGCGGAGGAGATAGCCAAGAGCGGAGGATTAAAAGTTGGTAAAGTCTTAAGTGCAAAGAGTGGAGTTGTCCAAGTGCTTGCCCCGAATAGTGTTGAAGTGAGTGATTACGGTTCGTACGACACATCCACGATTGAAAAGGAGATAATGGTTACAGTTAATGTTGTATTCGAAGCAAAGTGAAGGAGGTTGAAACGATGAGGGATTACATGGCAGAATACAAAAAGTGGTTGGATAGTCCGCACGTTGATGAGCAAACCAAAGCAGAACTGAAGGCTATCGAAGGAAACGAAGAGGAAATCAAAGAAAGATTTCTCTTTGAACTTGAATTTGGTACGGCTGGATTGAGAGGTAAAATCGGTGCAGGAACTAACAGGATGAATATTTACACCGTTGCTAAGGCAACGCAGGGACTTGCTGAATACATATTGAGCCGAGGGGAAGAGTATGCTAAAAGAGGAGTAGTGATTGCTTACGATGTAAGAAGGATGTCTCGTGAATTTGCACGTACAGCAGCTCAAGTATTAGCGGCAAACGGTGTACAAGTATATTTATTTGATGATATAAGACCAACACCCGTTCTTTCTTATGCCGTGAGACATTTGAAAACCGCATCAGGTATAGTCATAACGGCAAGTCACAATCCGCCTGAATACAATGGCTATAAAGTATACTGGGAACAAGGTTCACAGATAATGGATGATGTGGCAAAACCTGTTGAAGAGAATATAAGGAAAATAGATGATTTTGGAAAGATAAAGAAAATTGATTTTGATGAACCATTTTCAAAAGGATTAATAAAAATTGTTGGAAAAGAGATAGATGAAGTGTATTTTGAAAAGGTTTTGAACTTATCTCTGTGTGATGATATCGATAAGAACATTTCCATCGTTTATACACCGTTACACGGAACCGGTGGAAGATTTGTAAAATTCGTTCTCACAAAACGTGGTTTCACTAATTTCTTAATTGTTCCAGAACAAGAAGGACCAAACGGCGAATTCCCAACGGTCGATTATCCTAACCCAGAAGATTTAAGAGCATTTGACCTTGCACTTAAATATGCAAAGGAAAGAAATGCTGACTTGATACTCGCAACTGACCCGGATGCAGATAGAAATGCTGTGATGGTAAAGCACAACGGTGAATACATTCCACTCAACGGTAACCAAACAGCGGCACTATTGATTGAGTATTTACTCTCTCAGAGAAAAGAAAAAGGCATCTTGCCAAAAAACGGTGTGATTATAAAATCAATTGTCACAGGTGACCTTGGCAAATTTATCGCCAGACAGTACGGTGTTGAAACATTCGAAACACTCACTGGTTTCAAGAACATATGCGGACTGGAGAACCAACTCGAAGGTAAATACACATTCCAATTTGGATATGAAGAAAGTATAGGGTACGTTACAGGTGATTTCGTAAGGGACAAAGACGGAATAATGATGTCCATGCTTATCTCCGAAATGGCAGCTTATTACAAAAAACAAGGCAGAACATTAATCGATGTACTGGAATCACTTTACAAAAAATTCGGTTACTATCTTGAAGACAACTTCTCACTCATATACGAAGGTCTCAAGGGCATGGAAAAAATCAGAAGGATTATGGAGGTCTTTAGAAAGAAATTCCCAAAAGAAATTGGTATGCTTGAACTTGTGGAATACATAGATTACAAAGACAGAAAAATATTTGATAGAAATGGAAAAGAAATAGGCGAAATAGAAGCACATATACCTTCATCAAACGTTCTTAGATTCTTCCTCAGTGATGGTTCTTGGTATGCGATAAGACCATCTGGTACCGAGCCCAAACTCAAGGTATACATATACACGGTAGATAAGATAAAAGAAGAAGCAACGAAAAAATTGCAAGTCATAAAAGAAACGATCATGAAAATAATAAACGAAGCTTGACAAAATCGTTAGTATAGTGATATAATATCCATCGGAGCCGGGGTGGCGGAATTGGCAGACGCAGCGGACTTAAAATCCGCTGGAGATTAGATCTCCGTGTCGGTTCGACTCCGATCCCCGGCACCAGATGGATGTAATATGAGAATTATCATGAGATAGACGTCGCGGGGTAGAGCAGTCTGGCAGCTCGTTGGGCTCATAACCCAAAGGTCGCAGGTTCAAATCCTGCCCCCGCTACCAGAAAAAAGCACCACGTTATCGTGGTGCTTTTTCTTTTTGACAAGCAAAAGCACAGTTTCTCAGTATGATATGATATAATATCTTCGAAGCTTTGATTTACCATTCCACTAATTGTGAGGCGGGACTAATGAAAGACTTACCAATAGGTATAATTGATTTCAATGATTTAATAAAAGGTAATTTCATATACGTTGATAAAACAAAATACATATACGAGATAGTAAAAAGAGCAAAAGGATATTATTTTCTTTCCAGACCAAGAAGGTTTGGGAAAAGCTTAATGGTAAGTGTGCTTGAGTATTTGTTCAAAGGAGAAAAAGAACTATTCGAAGGAACATGGATATACAACAAATGGAATTGGGAAAGCTTTCCAGTGGTTAGATTGGATGTAAACAAGTTCAATACGGAAACACCAGAGTTACTTAAAGATGCTATTGACGATGAAATTATATCTATCTCTTCAAAGTACAATATTGAACTGAAAAGAAGCACATATGATGGTAGATTTTATGAATTAATTGAAAAATTAAGCGAGAAATACAAAAAACCTGTTGTTTTACTCATCGACGAATACGAAAAACCGATACTTGACCATATCTC
>CAZOAS010000229.1:0-2857 GCA_964577745.1 uncultured Fervidobacterium sp. | reverse complement strand
AATAATATATGTGGACTTGTTCATATTATACAAAATTTTTTGTTATTGTGTCAATTGAAATAAAACTTGTGAACATATTGTAAGCATTAAATTTTTTCAAATTTGGTATTTTCACAATTTACCACATCCTCCGGGTTTTTAGCACTATTCGAGGTTTGGTAACAGTTAGATGAAGAATTCAGGTTCTCTTTTTTGTCCAATGTGTTCTTTGTCTATTTTTTGTCCATATGAGAGTATGTAGAATATCACCGAGTCCTCATCTTCTTTTATTATCTTCTTTACCTCGCTTTTTAACCTTTCAAATTTACTCAGAGTTAGTTCTCCCTCTAATAGTGAGTTTTGTACCCAAGTTAAGTATTTTCTGGCTGTTTTCAAGATTTTTGCTACACGTTTTTCATTCACATCGTAAGCCATTATTACATACAAGTTTTCACGTCCTCACATATGGAAAGTATTCTTGGTCGTTTATTATGTGTTTTTCAATTTTGTAGGCTTCTATTCTTATCAGTGATCTGTAACTAACTTTTCTTTTTAGTTTCTGGGAATATACGGTGGTTTCAATTTTATTGTTGAATTCTTGTACAAAGGTTTTTCTTCCTTTGTCGTTTAGAAAGACCCCATTCATGTCTTTTAGGAAGTCTTTTTTTGTTATTTGTTTCTTGTTTAATAGTGTGAATATTAGTCTATCCACTATCACGGGCTTAAATATTTCTGCAATATCAAGATTTAGCGTGAATTTTCTGTGGTTGCTTGTGTGTAGATAACCTATTCTTGGGTCAAGGTGTGTCTGGTAGATTTGCGAGAGTACTGTTGTGTAAAGCAATGAGTTTCCGAAAGATATCAATGCGTTTATTTCGTTTTCCGGAGGTCTTTTGGTTCTTTTTTCCATTGAGAAGTCATTAGATTTTATTATCCTGTCAAAGCTTTGATAGTAAGCTTCTCTTATGTTCGCCTCTATTCCCATTAGCTCTTCTATGTTTGAAGCATTTTCTATTTTTTTCATCAGCTCTTCTATTCCTTCGACAATATCAATCAGTGAGCTTTCTTTTTCCTTGTAGTCAAGAAGGTTTCTTATTATGTTTTTACCAGCTCCATACACTATCTTTTTTGCTATCTTTAGTCTTTCTTCAATGTTTAGGTATTTTTCAACTTGTTTGAGTAATACAAATGAAGAGTTGTAATGTTCTCTTGGATAGTAACTTCCCGAATAGTATCCGTAGTAATTGTAAATGTGTAGTATTATATTTTTTTCAGTTAAAAACTCTAACAGTCTTTTGTTGAAATCAACTTCACCAAAGATATGGATTTCCTGCACATTTTCTACAGGTAAGTATTTTCTTTCACCACTTTCGTTGATAATTGATATTGTGTTGTTTTTTCTTTCAAGTACACCACTTGAAAATATATACAGTGCTTCCATGTTATTCACCCCAACAAAATTCTTCGTAAGCACATTTTGTGCATGATGACATCCTGATAGGTGCTGGTGGAGTCGGAAGCTCTATTAGTTCTTTTACTTCTTGGATAACTTCTTCAATTTCTTTTTTATATTCATCTTTCAATTCAACCTTTATTCGCTTTTTCTCCTTCGGTATGAGTATTTCTGCTGTGAACTGTATTCCTTTTTTTTGAAGTATGTAGCAATAATAAAGTAACTGCATTTTTGCTTCTTTCAATCGTTTACTTGATGATTTTATCTCTCCTATGACTTTTGTATTCTTGTTCTCGTACAATATGTCGATTTTCACAGATGGCATTACAATTTGCTCGTGTTTATACCTCGAGTACGACTCTTCGTGAATAAGTCTACCAAGGTCCAAGTATATGTTGTCTTGTTTACCTTCTATTCCATGCGAAATTAACCATGCTTCTCTTTGGCAAACAAGATACGAGTAAAGCCAGTTTGGTTGTATTTCGATTTCTTCTACCATATTATCTGCTCCTTGATTTCATCTTCAAGGTATTTGAAACCTGTGTCTAAGTCGTAATATATTTCAAGGCTTTCTTTGTTGATAAATCTGAGGTTATCGAAATAGTCGATAGCTGGTGGTAAATTCTTTAATGCTCTTTCTATGTTTATGTGAATCATCCTTTCTTGGATTCTTCTTTTGTTTAAGATGAACATCCCAGCGCGTTTGTTTTTGTCATTCTCGTTCAAAATAGTTTTGAATATTTGAAATACTTCCTCATCATCGGAGTCTTTGATAACAAATATAGAAACTTTTGGTTCTTCTTTTATAAATCTATATTCACTTATTGCTCTTTGCGCATCGTCTGTTTGGAATTTGAGATTTAGGTAGCTTTTCCATATCTCATCTGCTTCACTTTGTTTTGTTGCTCTTTCTCTTATTATGTGGAAGTAATATTTTGTAAGTTCAAGGTAATCTTTTTCAGGTATAATTCGCTCTTTACTATATTTCAGTATCGATTCTTTGGCGGTTTCAATAGCTGTAACGCCGTACACTTTTTTTGCTAAGCTTTCTTTAGTGTTTAGTAGATACATTTTTGATTTTCGCTTACTGGCGTTTCTATTACATCTTCCGGCTATCTGTATTATTGAATGAACCGGTGCTAATTCTCTTATTACAACATCGAAGTCTAAATCAACACCTGCTTCGACAACCTGTGTTGAGACTAGGATTATTGGGATATTTTTTCTAAGTTTTACCTTTATTTCTTCGATTCTTTCAAATCTATCTTTTGGTGTTATGTTTGTCGACAGATAGTAAGTTTCTTCTTCGCTTCTGGATATTGTTCTGTACTTTTCTATGGAATCTGAGACACTGTTACACACTAAGAGTATGCTTTTGTTCTTTTCTTGGTCTTTTATTTCTTCCCATATTTCTTCGAATGTTTT
>CAZOAS010000228.1:0-2872 GCA_964577745.1 uncultured Fervidobacterium sp. | reverse complement strand
TATTTTTTGTAACTCAGAATCCGGGGTTCGGAAACCACTATAGGTTGCGAGTTTCGGGTTGCGAGTATAATTAATATTGATTACAGATTCTTTGGTTTTAAAACCATCCACATATCGCGACCTTCCATTTTTGCTTCTTTTTCAACGTTACCTATATCGGCTATATCCTTTGCTATCCTATCGAGAATCTCTTTTCCTTTTTCAACAAAAGCCAACTCTCTCCCTCTGAACATAACAGTAACTTTAACTTTATTTCCTTCACCAAGAAATCTTTTTATATGTTTGAGCTTTGTCTGATAGTCATGTTCGTTTATAACCGGTCTGAACTTCATTTCTTTAACTTCGATAATCTTCTGATTTCTCTTTGCCTTTTGTTCTCTCTTTGAAAGTTCATATTTGTATTTTCCATAATCAAGTATACGAGCAACAGGCGGTTGAGCATTTGGAGCTACCAATATCAAGTCCAGTCCCCTGGATCGTGCCAAGTCAATAGCAGCAGATTTTGACATCACACCAATCGCCTTACCTTCTTCATCTACCACTCGTAGTTCAGAAAAAGGAATCTCTTCGTTTTTTATAATCTTTTCTTTTTCGTTTTTAATAACTTTCACCCTCCTATACTATGTTTTAAAAAATTAAACGGGCATAGCGCCCGCTTGATTTTTTAACTCATTTAAAAACTATTCAGAAAAACCACCTAATTACCTAACGAGCCTTTGCTGTTAGGTGGGAAGCCGGGCGCCTCCTCTTCAAAATTAAAACTATTTTGGTGGGCCGCGTGGGACTCGAACCCACGGCCACCTGATTAAGAGTCAGGTGCTCTACCTACTGAGCTAGCGGCCCAATCATGGTGCCCCCAGGAGGAATCGAACCTCCATTTGCGGATTAGGAATCCGCCGTTCTATCCTTTGAACTATGGGGGCTGTTCATCTGGCAGCCCCACGGGGAATCGAACCCCGACCCTCGGACTGAGAATCCGATGGACTAGCCGTTATCCTATGGGGCCATGTTTTTTTTAAAAGCAATCACAATGACCAGAATTACTGACCGTGATATATATTAACATAAGCGTGAAAAAAGTCAAGTACCCTTTTGTCAAAAATTATGGTATAATTTACTCGAGGTGATTAAATGATAGATGTTTTGTTAAAAACGATCCTTTTCGTTCCAAAATTTGGTATCCATTCTTTTCAAGTTGGTTTTTTGGCGTCGCAAATAGCAAAATCCTTAGAGTTAGATCCGATAGAAGCTTTTTACTGTGGGGTTTTACATGATATTGGAGTTTTAACACCGCACAAAGGAATAATATTAGACGATATCGATAATCAATTCCTAATTCACCAAGATATCCCCACACATGAATCTCCTACCAAAGATCACACACTTATATCGGCATTCGAAGTTTCTAAGATGTCCGCCTTGAATGAGAAATTTAACCACATCTCTTCCAGTATCCTTCTCCACCATGCAATGCCACAGTACCTTAACGAAAGTGACATAAGCAATGTTTATGCGAATGTTCTTTCTATAAGCGAAGAAATATCCAAATATGTACTCGTAAACGATGAGGAGCTTAGTTACGATGACATAATGATTCCTTTATCTACAATTAGTAACAGGTACTTTGATTTTGTTTATAATGCTGCAAGAAGTGTCCTAAAAGAGGAATACACAAGATGGATGTTGTATGATATAAAAGCCGGTTACAACAGAGAAAAACTCATTTGGGAGTACAATTTTCAGGTTAATTTGTCATTTGAACAGATAGTTGAAATCGGGGCTGTTTTATCGTATATGATTGATTCGAAAAGTCAATTCACACGGGAACATTCTTGGAGAGTAGCTAAGGTATCTTCGGCAATTGCAAAAGAGATAATGCTCAAAGATGATGAATTTTTCATTGCTGGGTTGTTTCACGATATCGGAAAAATCACCACACCAATTGAGGTTTTGGAAAAAAAAGGAAAGTTAACCCCTCAAGAAATGGATATCATGCGAAAGCATGTTTATTATAGTTATATAATACTTAGTGACCATGAAGATGAACCCTGGTTCTGGCCAGCTGTTAGGCATCAGGAAAGAATCGATGGAAGTGGGTATCCTTGGAAATTAAAAGGAGATAAAATGACGTTCAAAGATAAAATTCTTCAAGTGGCTGATTATTTTGTTGCTGTTTTAGAGCCAAGACCATACAGAGGTCCTAACACACCAGAAAAAGCTTACGAAGAAGTAGAACGTGCTGTTCAAAATGGTACACTCGACAGGGGACCTGCCAATATACTTAAAGAGCTTGTGTACGGTGGTTATGATTTCGATAAGATCGACTTTATGTCATCTATTCAACAAGATATCGCTGATTTTGAAAAAAGCTTGACGGAGGGATAAAGATGGATATTACCAACATTAAGAAAATAGCGATAATAGGAGCAACAAAAAACAGAGATAAGTTTGGCAACATAATCTTGAGAGATTTACTTTCGAAAGGATTTAGTTTATTTCCTGTAAGCCCAAGTTACGACGAAATTGAAGGTATAAAGGTGTACAAAAGCGTTGAAGAATTACCAAAAGATGTTGAATTACTAGTTTTTGTAGTTCCTCCACATATTGGTATAGAAGAACTAAGAAAAGCTTATAACTCGGGCTTTAGAAAATTTTGGTTCCAACCTGGCGCAGAATCAAGTGAAATAATCGATTACTCCAAGACACTCACAGATGCCGAGTTTTCTTTTATAAAGTGTATAATGGTAGAGACACGATAGAAAAGCATCATTTACAAATTGATTGGGGTGAATTTAGTGACTGAAATTCTTGAAAAGGTTCAGAAAGTTTTTGCAAATATAAAGGTTGAAGAGTTCATGACAAAAGATGTTGT
>CAZOAS010000227.1:0-2907 GCA_964577745.1 uncultured Fervidobacterium sp. | reverse complement strand
TTGAGACTCGTTGCAAGTGATGGCTACAGACTTGCATTGGCAGAGCAAAAGTTGAACATAGACAACGAATTTGATTTCATCGTCGCACTTAAGAGTGTAAAAGAACTTGAAAAGCTCTTATCAAGTACAACAGAACCGACGATAAATATAACGTACGACCATTCGCTCGTTTCGTTCAATGCGGGTGATGTTACAACAATTGTAAGGACTGTCGAAGAAAACTTCCCAGACTATAAACGTGTACTTCCAAAGGCATTCAAAACAAGAGTGGTTTTAAACCTCGATGATTTTTCCGAAGCACTAAAGAGAGTCATGATAATAGCAAAAAGAGGAAACGAAAAAGTACAGTTGAAAATCACAGACGATGTTATGGAATTAACAAGCCAAAGCTCAGATTTTGGAGAAGTCGTTGAGAGTATTCCAATCACAAAAGACGGAGAAGATTTAATTGTCAATTTCAATCCGAAATTCTTAAACGAAGCTGTTCGACATATCGATGAGAAAGAAATAGAATTCAATTTCGTAGACAACCTCAGCCCGTTGCAAATAAATCCAAGGAATGTAGAAGGATACATGTACATAGTCTTGCCCGTGAGAGCTTAATTCATTAAAATATAAGAAGGTGTACATGTTGAAAAAGGGTTTTACCCTTATTGAATTATTGATTGTTTTGTCTATTATAGCGGCTTTGATGACAGTTGCCACACCAGTTGGAATAAACGCTCTTGCACAAGCTAAAGCAACAAGTGTTGCTTCAAATTTCAGAACACTCCAACAAGGGGTCACACAAATGTTAATGCTTGAGAAAAATCCACCTACGAGCGGAGACATCGTTGCTTATCTTGTATCAAACAAATACATATCATCGTACCCTCAAGGGTTTCAAATTACGTATAATACTACTGAGAAAGCTTACATAATAACTTATTTGAATGCTGACGTAGACCCAGTCAAGGTAAAATCTTTAAATCAGTCTGTTGAACTTGACAGTAGTAATAAGCTTATCATTAAAGTGCCGATAATGTAATTTAAATATAAGGTGAGTGGAGAAATCAAATGTTGAAGATACTTAACCTGACAAAAGAATTTAAGAAGGATCGTAAAAAGGTACTTGATAATATTGATGCTGAATTTTACCTTGGTGAAGTAGCTGCAATCATAGGTGAGAATGGAAGTGGAAAGAGTACATTACTAAATATCATTGCAACATTTATTTGTCCAACTAGCGGTGAGATTTACTTTAATGGTGAAGATATTTTCAAAAGATTGAACGAGTACAGACAATACGTTTCTTATATATCAGAGAAGGTTGCACTCATACCAGAATTGAGCGTAGAGGATAATTTGAGGTATTTTCACAGAATATTTGGGTCATCTTCGGATATTCAGAAAATTTCAAAAAAGGTCAGCATCGAAAGCTTTTTAAGTTTAAAACCTTCGCAACTTTCAAAAGGTCAACGTCAAAGAGTTTCAATTGGTATAAGTCTTTTAAAAGATCCAAAGATAGTACTTCTTGATGAACCTGCAGAGGGACTCGACATAGAGACTAAACAAGTGGTAAAGAATTTAGTGAGAGAATATCGTAATAACGGAAAACTCGTACTTTATGTTACACACGACGAAGACGAAATTGAAGAGGTATGTGACAAGATATTAGCTTTGAAAGCAGGTAAAACGGTGTTCTTTGGTACAGTTGAAGATTTTTGGAAAAGATATGAGAAGTACTACATTGTTACGTACAGAATCGGTTCTGAGAAGAGAACAAAGATAATGAGTTTAGATGAGCTAAACGATAACAAAGATAGATTGGAAATTATTCATCTTAGAAACCTTGGATTAAGAGAGATAATAAACATCGCAGAAAACATGAAAGGGGAAGGGGACGAGAAATATGTTGAAAAGTGATTTATTGAAATTAAGGCCCTTAGAATTGTCAGATTCCAGGATACTCGTTGAGTATTTAAACAACGAGGAAATAAAAGAATATGTGAGTTTATTCTTTCCAATAAACAATTTTCTTGAAGAAGAATGGATAAGAAGAAACGCTATATCTCATAATAACTTAACTTTTGGGATAGAAACAGAGGGAAGGCTTATAGGTACAGCTGGTTTTAAAAATATCGATTGGATAACAAGAAGCACAGAGTACGGAATCGCCATATACGATTCCAATTACTGGAACAAAGGAATTGGCACAGAAGCTACAAAGCTGATGTTAAAGTATGGTTTTGAATATCTCAATTTAAACCGCATTTGGTTGAGGGTTTTTGAGAATAATCCAAGAGCACTTAGAGTTTACGAAAAATGTGGATTTATTCAAGAAGGAAGAGAGAGGCAAGGAAGGTACTACAAAGGACATTATTGGGATGTGATCCATATGAGTATACTTGCCGAGGAATACTGGAGGTTTAAATCGGAATTTTGAAATTAATTTAGTAAGTTAGGAGGTGAAAGGATGTTTTACGATCCAACTTTTATTATTCTTATACCAGCTTTGTTGTTAGCTTTGTGGGCACAAATCATGGTTCAGTCAAATTTTTCAAGGTATTCTCAAGTGAGATCACGTATTGGTATGACGGGTGCTGAACTTGCAAGATTTATCCTTGATTCCGCTGGACTTTACGATGTTAAAATTGAATCTATACCCGGCTCCCTTACAGACCATTATGATCCAAGAGCAAAAGTTGTCAGGTTATCACAAGCTACTTACGGAAGTGATTCTATAGCTGCACTTGGTGTAGTAGCACACGAAATAGGACACGCTATTCAACATGCTAATAATTACGTACCTATAGTTATTAGAAACGCTATAGCACCTATCGCAAGTTTTTCGTCAAACTTAGCTTGGATATTCTTTATAATCGGATTAGTCACAGGTGCAATTGGACTTGCACAATTTGGAATATT
>CAZOAS010000226.1:0-2995 GCA_964577745.1 uncultured Fervidobacterium sp. | reverse complement strand
GAAGTCTCGATAGTACACCGGACAATTCAGCGTCAGCTGTTGCTTGTTCCTGTGGTGTTTGTGCTCCAGCAAGTTTAGCACGAGCATTCGCAAGTGCTTCAAATATCTCTTTTTCTTGTGCGGCATATCCCTTGACTGTTTCAACAAGATTTGGGATGAGATCCGCTCTGCGTTGTAATTGGTTTTGAATTTGACTGTAAGATGCTTGTACTTTTTGTTCTAAACCAACCATCTTGTTATAAGCACCAATTACCCAGAATACAGCTACAAGAACAATTATAACGACCAGAGAAATAATTAAAACCGACTTCTTCAATTTAATCACCCCCTAATTTTGAGAATTTAATATCCTCTGAAAAAAGTATACCATATTTTTCACTCATATTTCATCTCAATATACCTATTTGAAGCATTCCATAGCATGTACTCGTTTATTCCAAGGTCTTTGAGAGCTTTAATCTGTTTTCGTATCTCTTCTTCACCATACCTTATGTGACCTTTGACCCACGTGGCGGTGAAAGCTTGAATCCAAGGTCTTATGCGTGCAGGTGATGGTAGATATTTATTTCTAACTATTCCATCAAGCACAGAATTGTACACCGTTTCATATGGATACGCGTCAGGTGTTGGCAATTTGAAAGAGCCGTTTGCGTAATGGCTTGGGTAAACCATCGGACATACGTAATCTACTACGTTAGAAATAGATTCCCAGTGTTGTCCGATACCAAGGTCGTCGACAACTGAAGAAACAAGCCCAAATATATCGGCTGTCAACGGTACACCGTAAGGCTCTAATTCCTTTTTCGATTGAAGTAGAAATTTATGTATCGCTTCAGCCATTGTTTCATTGCCAATTTGCCTTAGATTGACTCTGTCTTTCACTGCTTTAGAAAGTTCTGGAAATCTTACATAATCGTATTGTATCTCGTCAAATCCAACTTCTATAGACTCTTTTGCAACTTCTATATTGTACTGCCACAATTCTCTGTCGTACGCAGATGCCCATGGAACTTTGTACACGCCCATGTATGGTTCTCCCGTATCTTTGAAAACTACCGCTTTTTCCATATGTGTTCTTGCGTATGTAGGATCTTTAAAACAGACGATTCGTGCGATAAGATAAATGCCTTGAGATTTTAAGTTTTTTATTATCTCTTTGATTTCTTCTTTTGTATAAGCCGCGTTATTATTTGCATTCGGCGAATGTTTGGAACTTGCCTCTGATTTGAATAACATCATACCATCGTCATCTTTAACGTCAATTACAAGAGCGTTTAGGTTATTCCTTTTTACAAAATTAACATATGAGTCCAGATTCTTTCTTGTTGAAGCTGTTGACCTTGAAATGTATATTCCTCTCACATTCTGAATCTTAGCGCTGATTTTTTTGTATGATGTCAATGAAATGTTAGACGGGTTTGAAGTTATGAACTTTGAAACAAATGTAAGATTTGAAGTTCTCACCCAGCCTTGATTTAAACTCTCCATATTGTTTTTATCGTAATAAGCAATGTAAGAATAGTTAGTTCCTAAGAACTCTTTTTGGTCGATTACTTTAACATATGTACCGTATTTTATTTTTGCTACTTCCGTTCTAGTTTCTAAGGAATCAAACAAAGATGCTCCACCGACACTTACAAATGCAAGTTCGCTTATCGATGAAAGTTCTGTGCTAATTTTATTTGACATTTGAGAGATGCTTTTTTCATTTGATAGAGCTGAATTATTTGTTTCTGTTTCGGTAGAATTTTCCTCTTTAATTGTTGAAGAGCTCAGTTGTGTATTATAAGTTGCATTGCTAAGTTCTTTAGTAAGTTGAGTTTTTTCCAATCCCACAACATCACTTTTTTCGTTATTTATAGTACCCATTAGCTTTGTATCAGGATTTGTTGAAATAACGGTTGGAGTATCTGTGAAATCCGCGTTTGAAGAGTCATCAGAGATAAATTCTGTTGTTGTTATTGTTGAATTTTGCGTTTCTAAAACAGTTTCAGTTGATTCGATAATTTTTTCTACGGTTGTTCGATTTTCAAAATCCAAGTTCTTCTTAGCAAAAGCTCGTTCAGACCAAGTTACGAAAAACATGTATATAAATAAAGAAGAGCTGAAGATAAGAGAGATAAAAAATATGATAATCGCTGTTTTTTCAAATTTTCCCCACTTTATACGTTTCCAAGTCAGCTTTCCCTGTTGGCTAAGTTTATATATCTTATTAAGAAACTTATACTGTTTTTGCTCCTTCTTGTTTTCTTTCTTCCGATAAGTTATAGTAACCACTCCTTTCAAAATATTCCTTCTATATTGCTCAGATAATTATAGCATATAGGTAATTTTAGTGAAGTAGGATATATTTCCTAAAATTGTTATTGACTTTTTTATGTCAAAGGTGTATAATGAATCAACCGCTGTAAAGAGCGGTGAGAAATTGAGATTTTAGGAGGCGTTGTTACATGAAAGGTACAGTTAAGTGGTTTGATGCAAAGAAAGGTTACGGTTTCATCACAAAAGAAGATGGTGAAGACATTTTTGTTCATTACAGTGCTATTCAAGCGGAAGGTTACAAAACGTTGAAGGAAGGCGACAAAGTCGAATTTGACGTTCAAAACGGTCAAAAAGGTCCTCAAGCAGCCAATGTCAAAGTTATAAAGTAAGCTTTAGAGGAGAAAAAAATTAGCCCCCGTGGAGGGGGCTTTAATTTTTTATTTACTCACTTTTTGATTCCGTTTTCGTGGATGTTCTGCTGTCTGTTATGTAAAATCCACTACCTTTGAAAACTATGCCAACTTTGCTTATTGCTCTGGTCATTGAGTTACCGCATTTGCTACAATTAATCGATGGCGTGTCGTTGATTCCGTGAAGGTGAACTTCTTCGTTTCCACACTCAGAGCAAACATATCTGTACATTGGCATATCCTTCACCTCCTAATGAGTGTCTGTTTGTTTAAATTTATAGAAATTCTCGGCTCTAAAACCCCGCATTTTAATGCACGGATAC
>CAZOAS010000225.1:0-2997 GCA_964577745.1 uncultured Fervidobacterium sp. | reverse complement strand
TCGAAGGTGATGGAAGAGTTAATCCGCAACACTTCGATCCAAAAATTCTTGAGGTGTTCAAAGAAATTGTGGATGAATTATAAGAAAAACGGTCGCATGTGCGACCGTTTTTTATTTCGTAGTAATTTTTTTCAAAACCTCTTCTAAGGTTGTATCATTTCCCAGTATTTGCTCTATTCTATCCTTCGTTGATATTTGTATAGTGATATCAGGTGTCAACTGGTTTTCACCATCATCGTCAGAAAAGATTGCTGTTGGATAAGAAAATGATGTTTTTAGAGCGTCAAAGTACTGATAAACAACGTCGGTGGTGTGGTTTATCTTTGTTAATGTTTCTTCACCTATTGTCTTCCCAGGATTTAGCTTTTTAAAAATGTATGCAAAATCCAATGCAGCATGTGTTGTGTATCTATCGAAAAGAACCCACACTTGAGCGGATGAATATGGTTCTCTTGGTGAAAAGTCAAATGGAAAGTCGACAGTGATTAACTCGTTAGTTGATTTGTCAAACTCCACACCATATTTTTCAAGTGTTTTCAAAATATACGCAGTCTTGATAAATGATACTTTTCTGTTTACCGTAATCTTTTTGCTTGTGAAATGTTCGAAAACTTCTTTGAAGATAGTGAAATCCCTCGCCGCTGACCCGCGTACGTCTATAATTAAGTTCTTTAGGTCTTTGTTATAGACAAATACATCATTTAGAAACTCTCTGAACTTGTTATAAGTCGTTCCAGATAATGAAAATGTGCGTATTTTAAGTATTCCGGTATCCTCTTTCCTTTCGAAACTGTACGGAGCTTCCGATGGAAGAGATTGGTATTTGCTTGCAAAGACTGGATAACTGAATAATGTCACGGTCTTCACTTTTTCCCGATGTTCTGTGTTGTCTTTCACGTAACTGACTTCATACTCTTTCTGGTTGTAAAATATCCATACAAACCTCTGTTTTTTCCACAGTATCTCTGGGGTAAGTTGTATTAACGAACCAAGTTGTTGTTCACGAATTTCGTACGTTTCACCTGAGGTTAATGGTAACAATTCATTTATTAATTCCTCGATAGCTATATTGTTTATTGTCTTAATTTCCGCTCCTGAAGGTATCTTTTCCGTTGCCGTTGATGTGACTATAACTTTTTTGTCGATAACCCTTACCGTGAATGGTAATACACTGTACACTGGTTCATTTGGAGCAAACAATCTTAAATTTTGATCGTTAAAGATACTTAAGAGTGGTTGAAGTAAAACGAAAGATTCTATTGGTAAAAATTTTTTCTTCTCAAATTTTTCAATTTTTCCCAAAGCTTTTCGATACTCTTCCAATTGGTTTTGAGAAATTTTTGCTGGATAGACTTCGCGTATTATCCTCTCGAAATACTCAGTGGAACGCAATATTTCTTCTTTGTTCGAGAGCCTGTTCTGATATTTGTAGAACTCTATACTCCACGATAGTAAGAACGTGATAACTAATCCTGATAAAATGAACAACGCAAATAGCCTAACACCTACTCTCAAACTTAATCCCCCCCGTTTCTCAAACGATTCTTTTGTACATTATAACATTACAATCGAGTTTTGAGAATTTCGGAATACGAATTAATTTTTGAACATTAAATATTCATGGGCATTTTTCACTTGTTTTCATGATAAAATAGAATTTGTCAACGTAATATCAATTGGACTTGGAGGTGTTATTTCATTGAATGTCTTATCCATAGATTGTGGTACGCAAAGCTTAAGAGCTATAATATTTTCCGCTAATGGAGAAATTTTAGCATCTGAAAAGGTGGAATACGAACCTTATTACTCGCTTGATATAGGCTGGGCTGAGCAATCACCAGATGTATTTTGGAATGCGCTATGTCGTGCAACGCAGAGTTTAGGTACTAATCATCCTGAACATTTCAGAAAAATCGAAGCGATAACTTTAACAACACAACGTGCCACTGTCGTGGTTGTAGACAAAGAAGGAAAAACATTGCGAGATGCGATTATATGGCTTGATGAAAGGGAAGCGAAAGGAAGGCCGAATTTGACTTTCTTAGAAAATTTTGCATTCTCAATTATTGGAATGAAGCAAACAGCTCACATGGCGTGGCGTAGAAGTAAGGCAAATTATCTTAGGGAATCTGAACCAAGAGTGTGGGAGAAAGTTGATAAGTATTTGCTTTTGTCGGGATATTTAACGTACAAACTTGTTGGAGAATTTGTTGATTCGAAAGCCTCACAGGTTGGTTACATACCATTCGATTACAAAAGAAAGGAGTGGATATCTAATCCAAGACACTTTAAGTGGCGTTTGTTTGGGATAGAAAGAGAAAAGTTGCCAAGACTTGTTGAACCAACAGAAGTTCTTGGATATATCACAAAAAAGGCATCGGAAGAAACAGGATTTAGAGAAGGTTTGCCAGTTATTGCGGCGGGTGCTGATAAACAGTGCGAAACGCTCGCTATGGGATGTTTCTCACCAGAAACGGCAAATATTAGTCTTGGAACTACGGCAACAATCCAGACAACCACGTATAAGTACATCGAACCATTACCTTTTATGCCATCATATCCATCCATAATCCCCGGTAAGTACAATCCGGAAGTTGGAGTATTCCGCGGTTATTGGTTAATATCTTGGTTCAAAAAGGAAATTGCTCAACATGAAGTAAAAGAGGCTGAAAGACTTGGTGTAAGTCCAGAGACACTCTTAAATCAACGATTGCGCAGTGTTCCAGCTAGAAGCGAAGGATTAATGTTACAACCAACGTGGACAGCAGGTCTTGATAAACCATTTTCAAGAGGTTCAATAATAGGCTTCTCAGATAAACACACGAGGATTCATATATACAGAGCGATTATTGAAGGGATAAATTACGCACTTATGGAAGGGCTTCAGAACATAGAAAGGAAAACGAAAGTTAAAGTCAAAAGAATTGGACTTTCCGGTGGGGGTTCAAATAGCGAAGAAATATCGCAGATAACCGCTGATATGTTTGGTGTTCCCAC
>CAZOAS010000224.1:0-2998 GCA_964577745.1 uncultured Fervidobacterium sp. | reverse complement strand
GGAAAGTGATATAATAAGAGTTGTAGATATGGCTTGGGAGGCACTTAAATGAAGAAAAAACTGACCACTTTAGTTTTATTACTAACATTTTTACAATTATTTGGTGGTTCCGATATATTCAATTTTGTCCACAAGGACTACGATTTTGTACTAAGAATATCAAAAGGTGGAAGTTGGTACGATGAACTTAAGAAAGTACCGTTTTTCTCTTTTATATCAGATAGGAAAGGATTAGGCTTTGAAGATTCTTTTTCAAGAGTGTTGGAGGATATGAGATATAAAACTGGAGTTGTACCAGCTGTTGTTCAGGACGCAATGTCAAATGATATCCTTTTTGCTTCAAAAGGTATAGATGTTGATATATCAAATTTTGTTTCTTTCGACATAAATTATTACTTGGAGTTCATAAAGAATATAGCATCGAATAGTTTTCTTGTTTTTGAAACAAAGTACACAACACAATTACCAAAGGCGTTATCTTATCTTCTTTCTGTAAATGTCAGAACCGTTTCTCAAAATTTGTACATAATAGGAGATACTCTTTACTCATCAACTAGTGGAAAGTACTTTATCATAGCTGGAAGTAAACAGACTCTTGAATTAGCACTCAAAACGTTTCAAACTCCTGATATGCAACTATCAAAGAGCGTAAAAGAATTCGATAGACTTAAAGCGGGAACGTTTTTTATCAGCGGGTTTTCAAAACCTAACACTTTGAAAATAAACCTGCCGGGGGGAATCAAAATAGACGATTCTGATTCAGAATATTTGCTTTTTACTTCTACAATTTCAGCTGGTTCATTTACATTTACAGTTGAACAAAAGAATAAAAAGCAAAACAACACCACGAAAATAAATGACAGTATTGGTACATTACCTTTAAACTGGAATTATTATCTTTCAATTCCTTCAAAAAACACTGCTGCTTTAATTAATTCGGTTGAAGTTTGGTTTTCTGGAATAACATCTGATTTGATTAGATTAACAGACTTTTTCAAATATTCAGCATCACTTTCAAACAATATTTATGTAGTAGGTCGCCTTGAAGCTGGAGAGTTAGTTTTTATATTCGACACTTTCACTGGAAAAGATCTTGAAACTAACATAGCAAAGCTTGGGGCAAAATACGATTCGCAGAAGCAAGAGTGGTCGCTGAATATCCAAAATTCAAAGTTTTATATTTATAAAACTGGAAACAGACTAATTATGGCAACTGTTGACAAAGTAAGATTTGAGCAATATGAAAAATCAACCAGACGCCTGAAAGATTTACCAATATTTTTTGATTTCTCTAAAATCACAACCTACGATGTGAAACTTTTCATGGACATTGGTGATATAATAAAAACAACGACAGGCTTCAATGTTATTTCAAAGCTTCTGTTTTGGCAATATTCAATTGGTTACTTAAGTTATTATAAATTTATCATCTCCTGAAGGGAGGGAGTTAAATGGGTGAGTACAACGAATATCTTGGTGTTTTCATCGATGAATCGAAAGAGTATATCCAGTTGTTGAATGATTCCTTGCTTGAACTTGAGAAAAATCCATCTGATGTTGAACAAATCAATCGTGCATTCCGTGCCTTACACACTTTAAAGGGCATGGCAGGTACTATGGGATTTGAAACATTGGCCAAACTATGTCACAGAATGGAGAATTATTTGGACGCATCGAGATCTTGCAAAATATCAATAACAAGCGATGAACTCGACTATCTTTTCGCAGGTCTTGACTACATAGAGAAGATGCTCAATAACATCGTTAATATGGGTACTGATGAGATCGGTGAAGATGTCGCTGGACTTGTAGAGATATTTGAAAGAATAGCAAGTGGTGAAAAAGTGTCCAAAACAGAACACCTCGTTCAAAAGAAAGAAAAAGAAGAAGTATCAAGTAAAGCCGTTTTGACAACTACTTCAATTAGCGTAGATGAAAGTTTTACACAAGAAGTCATAAATGACATACTTTCAGAAGCTTCTAAGAAGAATATCCCGGCGTATCATATAGTAGTTAATCTCCAAGAAGGTACTCAGTTGAAATCCGCGAGAATGTATATGGTTTTCCATACTCTCGAAGAAATCGGAATTGAAATAATTCATTCCGTTCCTTCCGTTGAGGATATCGAAAATGAAAATTTCGATCTTACAGTTGAACTTATAGGTGTTGGAAATGTACCACAGGAAAAAGTCTATGAAAAAGTTATGGGTGTTTCGGAAGTTAAAAATGTTATTGTTAAACCTATAAAATTAGAAAAGGAAGAAAAGACCAAAGAGGAAAAGAAGGAAACTGAGAAAGAAAAGAACGTAGAAGAGCAGAAAAAAGTAAAAGTGACACAAACGGTAAGGGTGGATATAGAGAAACTTGACAACTTAATGAACCTTATGGGTGAATTAGTTATAGCAAGAAGTAGGATAGCTGATATCTTAAAGAAGTATAATATAAAAGAAGTTGACGAATCACTTGCTCAGTTGAGCCGTATAACTCTCGATTTGCAAAATGTCGTTATGAAAGTTAGAATGGTGCCTATTGAATTTGTTTTCAATAGATTCCCAAGGATGGTCAGAGATCTGTCAAAGAACCTTGGTAAAGAGATTAACTTCGTAATGGAAGGTGAAGAGACAGAACTCGATAGAACATTCGTGGAAGTCATAGGTGATCCGTTGGTACACCTTATTAGAAATGCTATAGACCATGGTATCGAAACGAAAGAAGAAAGAATCGCTCTTGGTAAACCACCGATTGGCACTGTTAAGTTATCTGCAAGACACGAAGGAAACAACGTTGTTATAGAAGTAGAAGATGATGGTCGTGGTATGAATAGAGAAAAGATATTGAGAAAAGCGGTAGAAAGAGGTTTAATAACTGAAGAAAAAGCGGTTGGTTTACCAGATGAAAAGATATTTGAGTTTATTTTCTTACCGGGCTTTTCAACAAAGGAACAGGTAAGTGAACTTTCCGGTAGAGGCGTTGGAATGGATGTTGTGAAAAATACCGT
>CAZOAS010000223.1:0-3039 GCA_964577745.1 uncultured Fervidobacterium sp. | reverse complement strand
CGAGGATTGTAGTAATTTAGAAAAAGAGCACCTTAGGAGTGCGTGCAAATGCTATAATATTTCTCCAAGGTGCTCTTTTCTTTTATTTCACGATGATGTTGTCTATTAATAAACAATCTTTTCCTGAAGATTTTATAGTATCTTTCTCGTATGTAAATTTAATTGTATATTTGCCTGGTTCTAAAGGAAATTCAATCGCACGCCATTGTTTTTCACCACTATCTCTGAATATTTCTTTATCATTTACATAAAGTATAAAGAAGTCTCCGTTTTCTTCACTCGATATTAAGTAGTCGAATTTTATTATTGATTTTTCAGAAAGTTCTATCGCGAAAGAAAATTCTGATGAACTATTGTGAGCTGTTTTTAGTTCAAGTACTCGACCTTTATTTGGTTCGTTGATAATTCTTACAGTTCCGTTTATTTTGACATTTGGAAGCGAATATTTTTCACCTTCGAAATCTTCAGAAAAATGTGCTTTCCCAGTTGTAAATGACCAGACGTCACTAACTGAACGATAACCATCTTCATCGACGGCAACAATAAGCCAATAATATTTTGTATTTGATAACAATTTTTCTAATTTATGTTCTGTATTTTTGGTTTCGGCTATGAGTTTCTGAGGAGGATTTACAGTATCAAGATATACATAGAAACTTAAAGTATCATTATCCAAATCAAGACATTTCCAAGATAAGATTGTTTTTTCAAAATCAGTGTTCACAGATTCATTTTGTGGTTGAATTACAACAGGTTTAAATGGTTGTGTTGGAGGTATTGTTTCAAATCTTGCAATGTCAGATTCAGAATATACTCCGTAAGTATTTTTGGCTATCACTTTCCAATAATAGGTTCGTTCTTTTTCTAATCTAAATGGGATTGTGAATGAATATTCTTTGATGTTTTCTACGAGTTTTTTTAGGCTTTCTTGATCAGTTCCAAAGTGAATTTCGAAAGTAATATTCTCTGCTTCTAACAAAGGATATTCCCATGATAAAGTGAGGTTTTTTGTTGGATTATTCACACCTGTTGGACTCAATTTTTCAGGTTTTGGTAACCCAACAGTGGTAAATTGATATACTTCACCTTCGAATAGTTGACCTTTATATCTTCTGTCTACTCTCCAATAGTAGGTTGTATTGTAATCTAACTTTGTTTCATATACATAGCTTGTTTCTTTTTGTTCAAGAGATATTACCGCCATTTTGTCTTTGCTTTTTCCAAGACGAAGTGTATATGTTACTCCATCCGATTTTTCGTCGAGCCATTCAAATTTTATATTTTTTACAGGTATATTTGAAGGCATATTTTTTGGGCTTATGATTGTCAAGTCGCTTAACAGTTTTGTACTAAAGCTTGAGAGCTCACTTTCAATCTTGTTACCATCCTGGTCTTTAGCAATTACTTTCCAGTAGTATTTTTGTCCTCTTTGAATATTATTCAATTCAAGACTTGTTTCTTGAACGTTTGTTTTGATAACTGATAATTCAGAAGGAGTACTTCCTAGCAATATGTCGTATAATATTTTATCGCCATCTTCATCTGTACTTTCAGACCATTTTAGCAATACCGTTCCCGGGTTAACTTCTGAGTTGTCTTTTGGATTAATTGGAATTGGTGGTTTTGGTACAGTAGGTTTTGAAACTGAGAAGTTATACCAGTCATAGTCAAATGTTTTACCATCTTGCGTCTTAAGTCTTAGCTTCCAATAGTAGGTCTCTCCTTTTAATAATTTATCTGAAGGAATTGTGAATTCCGTAATTTCTTTGGGTAACCGAATTATCGTTGGAGTAGCGGTAGTGTTTGTTGCAATGAGTAATTCTACGGTAAAATCGTCTTCTAGGGGTTTAGAGTATTTCCAAGAAATGTTTTTATTTTTAGAAATAATGCTTCCGTTCTCTGGATAGATTTCGGTAAGTTCAGGGAGTCGTTTTCTTTCCTGTTGTGCTTTTTCTTCCTCTTCCGAAATTGTTGTGAAACTATAAACAGGCGATGATGCTTTCTTACCATCTTCATCCTTAGCAATTACCTGCCAGTGATATATTTTGTTGTAGCTAAGCTTTAAGGTATTCAACAAATAGTAATTGTTTTTAATTGCTGGTACAGTTAATATCGGTGTGCTTTCTGGAGTGTCTTCGTATAATAAAAATTCGTAATCTAATTCGTCACCATCGTCATCAGAAAATTTCCAATTGAATTTTACGTTTTCGACTGGAATTTTTTCAGAATTGTTTATAGGCTGCATTTCTATAAACGTTGGAGTGGTTGGAGAAATCGTTACGAAATTGAAAATGTCACTCTCTACCCTATCTCCTGCTTCATTCTTTGCACTTACTTTCCAGAAGTATTTTGTTGATTTTTCCAGTTTTTTATCTAAGGTGCAACTATTAGAACTTGTGTTTGCTTGCCAAACTAAATCAGAGAAATTTTCTGATTTGCTTATAAGTATGTCAAATATCACTTGTTTTTGAGTTGCATTTTCCAATTTCCAAGAGAAATTTATTCCCTTAGTTGGTAGGCTTGAAACTCCGTTTGTTGGTGATAACAGTACTAATTTTGTAGGTTGTAATTCTTTGGTTTTAAAATTCCATATTTCACTTTCAAATAATTCTCCTTCTTTATTTTTAGCTATGACTTGCCAATAATATGTCGTGTTTGGCTTAAGAATGCCAGTTTTTACTTTTGTTTCTGAGAAGAAATCTCTTCCTGAAGAATCTTTAATTATCGTCTTTGGTGGGTTGTCCGTTGAGAAGCAAACTTGAAAAACTAGTTGAGTAGCTTCAACCGTTGTTCCTTTTATATATGCTTTCCAAGAGAGTTCAGTTCCTTCTTCTGGAATGTTTTTTGCGTTTTTCAATGGTGAGATTAGGACAATTTCATAATTTGCCTTGTCTTTTTGTTCGGTAATACTTTGTTCTTCCGCTGTGGTATTCGTTAATGGTTTTACTTCTGTTTGAACATCACACCCGAATAACAAAAACAAGAAAGGAATCAGAATAAGAACAAAAGATACCTTGTTTTTCATACAATCCCCTCCAA
>CAZOAS010000222.1:0-3048 GCA_964577745.1 uncultured Fervidobacterium sp. | reverse complement strand
TCTGTATCCGTGCATTAAAATGCGGGGTTTTAGAGCCGAGAATTTCTATAAATTTAAAACAAAGTTAAGGTGATTATTTATGCAAGAGAGAATCAACTATATCGTAGGTATACTTGTTATATTTTTCATTTGGACTATCGCTTCGTTTTTTATTAATTCTCAATTGATATTGCCAAATCCGTTGAGTGTTTTGAGAACTATCGGTTACGAAGTACTCAAAGAAAATCTTTGGGCCAGTTTATTGCAAACACTCTCTAAGGTAGTTGTTGTACTTTTTTCGGTTGTCTTTCTCGGTGTTGCCATAGGTTTTGTAATAGGTTTAAACGACACGCTCTATGAAATTTCAAGGCCTTTCATACTCTTTATCCAAGCATTCCCTATAATCACTTGGCTTGCACTTGTGATGTTCATCTGGGGTATCGGTTGGACGGGACCTGTCGTTGTAAGCTTTTTGTCTTTACTACCGCATGCAATTCTCTCAACAGCTGTTGGTATCCAAACAACGGACAAAAGATTGATAGAGATGGCACATGTGTACGAAGTGAAGAAAACAAAAGTACTGAAAGATATATACTTAGGCTCGATAATTCCTCAACTGATTTCGACGTTGCAAGTGGTGATAGGCAACGTCTGGAAGGTCGTTGTTGTTTCAGAATATATGTGTGGGGAAAAGGGTATAGGAGTACTAATCGCTTGGGCAAGGCAATCGGTATCAGTTGAAAAAGTTTACGCTTACACGATAATCATAATTACTATCGGACTTGTTGTGGAAAATATCGTTCACAAACTCTCAAGGCAGGTGCTAAAAAATTGGGAAATGGTGTGATTTTGAGTGTCAAAAATCTTCGAAAGTCGTTTGGTAAGTTAAAAACTATAGATAATATTTCGTTTCAACTATTTGAAAGAGAATCCATAGCCTTTCTTGGACCATCTGGTTGTGGTAAGACAACGTTATTACGTATTATCGCAGGTCTTGAGAAGAATTTCGAAGGTATTGTTGATAGACACTTTTCAAAGATGGGATACGTTTTTCAAGAACCAAGGTTGATACCGTGGAAAAACGTTTTTGAAAACCTTACTTTCGTATGCAACGACGAAGATAAAGTAAAATCTGTTCTTGAAATGCTCAAACTTGAAAAGTTTGCGCAATATCTTCCAGCTAAATTGAGTGGTGGTATGAGGCAAAGAGTAAACTTGGCAAGAGCATTACTTTCAGAACCAGATGTACTATTTTTGGATGAGCCGTTTGCTTCTTTGGACGTACACACTAAGCTGGGGATAATAGATGATATAATCGAAAAAAGAAAGAACACAAACTTTGCAATGTTACTTGTTACGCACGATATAAGAGAGGCAATGCTTTTAGCTGATAGAATAATATTACTAAGCGACAAACCAAGCAAAGTAATAGGTGAATTTCAAACAAAAGATATTCCAAAGAGTGCACTATCGGAAGAATTTCAAAAGATGGAATCACTTATCTTATCAGAAGTTATGAGGAGGTGGAGTGTGGTATGAAAAAACTCATTATCGCAAGTATGTTGTTACTCACCGTATGGCTTTACGCAGTCAGTTTTATAAACCCATTCGGTCCGACGATTTTCCCAGTCGCTGGGTTAATCGGTAAAGAAGTTAAAACCGATATGGCACTTGATATGAAATTCTGGAAAACACTCGACGAAGCCACCGCTTACATCGTCTCAAAGAAAGTGAATTTCGCAGCATTACCAGTAACATTCGGTGCCAATTTGTACACGAAAGGCATTGATGTTAGACTCGTTGGTGTGTACAGTTGGCGACTCTTTTACGTTGTCGCATCAAGCGATTTTGAATTCAAAGGTTACCAGAGTCTGAAAGGCGAGAAGATATACACGGCTCACGGACGTGGTCAAACAGCCGATGTGGTTATGAGATATCTACTTGTCAAAAATGGACTCGAACCAGACAAAGATGTCACATTTGCTTACGCTCAACCACAGGAAATAGTCTCACTCTTCAACAGCGGCAAGATAAAGATAGCCGCAATCCCAGAACCTTTTGTAACAATGACACTTTCGAAAGGAAAAATCGTGCTTGATTTACAAGATGAATGGAACAAAGCAAGCAACACAAAGTATGGTATACCTATAACGGGTATATTCGTGACAGGCAAACTCCAAGATTACACAAACACCGTCAAATTATTTGAAAAATCATTCGTTGCAAGTTTGAATTGGTCTTACAGCAACATTGATAAAGCAGTTGAGATAACAAGCAAACAACTTGGAATTCCAGTAAACGTTTTAAAAACGTCCCTTTCAAGAAGCCAATACAATTACGTATCCGCAAAGGACTGTAAAGACGAAGTGCTAACGTACCTTAAGAAACTCAACGAACTGTACCCAGAAGGTATGCCAAAAGTTCCAGATGAAAAGTTCTTTATCGAATTAAAATGAGCGACTTCTGAATGATTATAAAGGTAGGCATTTAGCCTACCTTTTTTGATTTTGCCATAACTTAGTGGTATAATTTAAACTGAGAGAATATCGCTCGAAATACTGGACATATCTCCTACAAACATTACAATATAACTTTTGTTAGGTTAATGTTGTGTAACTATATGTCCAGAATAACCTTATTAGAAAAAAACTGGACAAAATTTGCTTCTTAACCAAGTTATTTATCAATAAAGAGTTTTGTTAGTTATGATTTTAATCCAAAAATAATAAGTGGACAATTTTTTCAAAACCCAACGTAACGATTCATATAAAAAATTAGAGGTGAGATTATTGAAAGAATTGATAGAAAAGCGTAAGAACATATTCCTTCCCAACTTTATAGAACTTTTCGGCTCTAAACCCCCGCATTTTAATGCGGTTATACAGAGCCGTTTTTGTTAATTAAGCTTTGTATTGTATAATTCTTTTAGTGCATCTCAAAGTGTGGTGATGCGTTTGAAAAAATACTTGACTAAATGCTTTGTCTTAAACCTTTCAAGGAAAACTGATAAGAATCTTGCTATCATCTTTGGTCATCTCACTTACTCAGCTTCTAAACTTTGGAACGTTG
>CAZOAS010000221.1:0-3053 GCA_964577745.1 uncultured Fervidobacterium sp. | reverse complement strand
CTCTGTATCCGTGCATTAAAATGCGGGGTTTTAGAGCCGAGAATTTCTATAATTTCCCGCTTTATCTAATGGAGGGATTGGTATGTCATTTGTAGATTTTGCTGAATTGTATTCTGATGAGTTTATAAAATTATATGAGAATGGGTTGATAACTCCATTAGAATTTGTTAAGACATTTAAATCTTTACCAAGTAGTTATTTTCAAATCAAAGTGAGAATGATTTTCAAATTTATTAAGATGTTTGTCGAGAAAGGTCTTGGTGACAAAGAAATCTTGGAAAGTATTTTAGGTGATCGAGAGCTTGCAGAAACTATTGCATCAACGGAACCGTATCAATTTGATTTTCCAGTTGTACTTCCAGAGAATGGATCTGGAAAGATAGTAGAAGGATTTGTATTTGAATCAGATAAGTCATATACAAATGTTGCAAAGGCAATGGAAGGTATAAAAATATTGGAGAGTATTTTAGAAAGGAAATTAATTGTTATTTTCAGCGATGATTTTTCTGGTAATTCGTTTATGCTTTCGTTGTATATTGCTATAAGGACAGGTGGAAAGATTAGAAAGTTGTTTCCAAAGCTTATTTTTACCGGTGCATTTACAAAAGCATTAGTGCCAGAACCAACTGACCATGTAGATGTAAAACACGAGATTAGTAAAAAACTCGGTAGAAGACTTGTGACTATCGAAGAAATAGACGATTTAAATAACTTGGTAATGTTTTTCATGAAAGATAAAAAGGATATTTCGTTTTATTTTTCTGTAAGAAGCGATCGAGATTCAGCACTTAGTGAATTTCGGAACTTTTGTAATGATGTTTCTTCTTTTCTTGATTTAAAATTCAATGGTAATATGCTTGATAAAGTTTTTGAGCGATCAACTTGGTTGTTCTGGGAGAGTGAATTGTCTTCTCAAGATTTTGTGATAGCTGCAGATGAAATTATTGATTTGTTAACAGAAGAAACATTTGGAAAAGATACTGTATTACATATTGCAATTAAAGGACCTTCAGCATTGGCTTTTATTGTAGGGTTGAAATTAAAACCATATCGTGAACTTGTTTTTTATCATTATAATTCCGGAAAGTATTCTCCAGTGCTTGATTTAAGAGAAAATCCAAGAATGATTGTAGAAAGGATAAGATATGAATCTTTTGAAAAGATACAAGTTGAGACTTACGATGATAGTTTAATTTGCTGTCAAGATTCAGAAGTTGCTGTTCTTATTGATATGGCTGGTCAAAATGCTATTGATGAAGTTAGGATGTTTTTGAGAGAAAATGGTATATGTGCGAAACTTCTACATATAACACATAAAGATTCGGGTAATATTCCGGTTGGTGATTGGAGTAAAGAGGTTAGAGAGATAAAGACTTTGCTAGATAGAGTGGGAAAGAAAGTAATATATCACATCTTTCTTAGTTGCCCTGTTCCACTTGCTTTTGGTTTGGGGTTATCTATGAAGGAGGATACTCACAAAGTGAAATTGTATAGCTATTCACGCGGTGATTATCATTTGGTATTTTCAAATGTTTAATCTATAAGGAGGGAGAGCATTTCATGGCTCATTTACCAGTTTTTGTCGCGATTTCATCTAAGTTTAGCGAAAAGGATGTTATTAGTTCATACGAAGGATTTTTGAGAATTGTATCCGAAAAGTACGAAGTTCTTCCTGAAAGGGTAATCTATTTCAAAAATGAGGATCTTTCAGAGAACTGGGAAGATGAACTTGAAAAAGTCACCGATTTTCTAAATGAACAGATTTCAAAAGGTGGTATATTACATCTTTCTTTGATGGTTCCTGCGACTTTTGCATTGGCTCTTGGCATGAATCTTTCTCGTTCACAAATACCACCAATGGTTGTTTATCATTACCAAGCTGGGAGATATTTTCCTGTCGTTGATTTGATTGATAATCCAAGGAAGGTGAAAGATATTTCAAAATCAATGGAAAATATCCTTTTAGATTTTGAGAATGAAGCAACGAGTAAAGAATGTGCTATTCTAATTCAGTTTGCCTCACATTCGATGAAATCGAGTGTGGCTGAATTTTTAAAGAAAAACAATATAAGTTGTTCCATGTTGGAAATCACACACAAAAGTGTGGGAAATCTCGAAATTGGAGATTGGTCGAAAGAAGTCTCCGAAGTATACAAAGCTATACAAGACATACGCAGAGAAAATTATATTGAGAGATTTCACTTTTTCATGAGTGCACCGATAAGTTTCGCATTTGTTCTTGGGTTGTCGCTTGGAAGGTATGTACCAGCAACGATATATCAATTTATACCCGGTTCTCAAGAAATATACAAGGATGTTATTAAAATTTGACATATATGGAGGGGATTTGGGTGAAGATTTTATTCTCATTGTTAGGTGATTTGTCTGGTACAAAAATCGTGGAGTATAGATTCAATAACTCTGGTGCAAATCAGAAAGATAAAATTTCTGATTATTCTGCAGAAGATTCTTTCGAGTCCTTTACTTCAATAATTCCTATGATAAAGAAGTTCCAACCAGATGCTGTGATATTAGTTTTACCAAATAGTTTCTTGAACAAGTTACCAATTGATTTGTATCAGTCAGCCAATTATCTTGAACTTGAAAGACACCTATTGGATGATATCAAGAATGTAAAAAATAGAAATCTTAAAGAAGATAGAAATACGTTTGAATTGATTAAAGAAACAAATAATGGAAAGGAACCAAAGATAGTTGTTGTACCTGCGATAGGTGCTTATCAAGATAGAAATCAGAATTATTCTTTGACTTTAAAAAGTACAACAGAGAATATTTTATCTGAGATGTCTTACAAAATATGGGTTGAGATATTGGGATATGTAAAGTCTTTTATAAATGATGAAAATGACGAAAATTTAACTCTCTATCTGGATTTAACACATGGGGTTAATTACCAACAGTTCTTCCTCAATAGGGCTGTTCGAGATATTGCAAGGATTCTCTCTTTGATTGGAAGTGGATTACAGCGAAAAAAAGTTTTTCTGATCACATCTACCTTTTCTCCTGTTCAAGAAAATTTGGCTGCAATGCAC
>CAZOAS010000220.1:1466-3066 GCA_964577745.1 uncultured Fervidobacterium sp. | reverse complement strand
CGGTTGACAGTGAACAGTGAACAATGGACAGTGGACAGTTAGCGGTGAACAGTGAACAGTAAACAGTGAGCAGTTAACGCTAATACTAATAATTTTAATTAGACTAACTCATCGATAACTGATCACCGATCACCGACAACTGCTAACTGTTAACTGTTCACCGTTTATCACCGTTCATTGTTCACTATTTTAACACAAAAGTTTTAATTTAAACAATATTGTGGTATAATTTTTAGTAAGTGATAAGGAGGTGTTTGGTTTGGAAAGGATTATCGACAAAATTGAGTTTAAAAAGCTTACTTTAAAAGATGCTATGAAATATTTTGAGAATTATCCAGATTCTGATGAGTTAGTTCAAAAGTCACTGGACGTTATTGAAGAAGAAGAAAAAGTACTTAACGCTTTTATAAGCGTTAACAAACAAGCTTGTAGGGGTATTCCAATTGGAATTAAGGATAATATAAACGTTAAGGGGTTAGAAACAACCTGTGCATCTAAGATATTAAAAGGTTTCATTGCTCCGTATGATGCGACCGTTATTAAAAAATTGAGAAGTTACAATTTTTCATTTGTTGGTAAGACAAATCTTGATGAGTTTGCAATGGGAGCAAGTACGGAATATTCTGCTTTTGGTCCAACGAGAAATCCACACGATACTGAAAGGGTTGCTGGTGGTAGTAGTGGTGGTTCAGCCGCTGCTGTTGCATCCGGTGAGGTTGTGGCAGCACTTGGGAGTGATACAGGTGGTTCTATAAGACAACCGGCAGCGTTTTGTGGAGTCGTTGGATTCAAACCAACGTATGGACTCGTATCAAGATACGGTCTTGTTGCTTTTGCATCTTCGCTGGATCAGATAGGTCCTATAACAAAAACGGTTGAAGATAGTGCTATATTGATGAATATAATTGCTGGAAAAGATGAAAACGATTCGACAACAGTTGATAGAAAGATAGATTTTACACAATTCATCGGTAAAGAAATGCCAAAGATGAAGATTGCTGTTGCCAAACAGTCTTTTGCCGAAGGCGTGGAAGAGGGAATAAAAATCAAAACGCAAGAATTTACTGATTTTCTTAGAAAATTTGGGCATGAGGTTAACGTAGTTGATATCGATGAGATAAAATATTCAATTGCAACGTATTATATAATTGCACCATCTGAGGTTAGTTCAAATCTTTCAAGATTCGATGGTGTAAAATATGGACTAAGGCTTTCTTCTGATTCTCTAAGGGAGATGTACGAAAAAACCAGAGGATACGGTTTTGGTGAGGAAGTTAGGAGAAGGATACTCATAGGAACATTTACTTTAAGTGCAGCTTATTACGATGCTTACTTTGAGAAAGCTCAGAAAGTGAGAAGAGTAATATCCAAGAAATTATCAGAAGTTTTTGAGAAATATGATTTCATAATAACACCGACATCACCAGTTGTTGCATTTAAAATTGGGTCAGTTTCAGACCCACTTGTGTATTACATGATGGACATATTCACTATCCCAGCAAATCTTGCCGGAATTCCAGCTATCAGCATCCCCTTCGGCACTGTTAACAGTTTACCTGTCGGTATCCAGATAATGGGACCAAGATTCTCGGATGCCAAA
>CAZOAS010000220.1:0-1366 GCA_964577745.1 uncultured Fervidobacterium sp. | reverse complement strand
GTGTTTGAAATGGAACCGAATACTTCGATATGTCCTGTTTGTACAGGTCAACCTGGCGCATTGCCAGTACCATCTCAAGAAATGTATGATTTAGGTGTTAAACTTGCATTGGCTTTGAATTGTAAGATAAATGAGTACACAAGGTTCGATAGAAAAAATTACTTCTATCCAGACCTTCCAAAAGGTTATCAAATAACACAATTTTTCCATCCTATCGCAGAACATGGATACTTGGATGTGAACGGAAAAGTAGTAAGAATTAGAAGAATTCACCTTGAAGAAGATGCAGGAAAATTGCTACATGCCGGTGATAGCATCACCGAGGCAGATTATTCTCTCGTTGATATGAACAGATGTGGTATTCCACTTGCAGAGATTGTGACAGAACCGGATATAGAATCACCTGAACAGGCAAGGTTGTTCATGGAAAAATTAAGAACGCTACTTAGATACCTTGATGTTAGTAGCGGTGATATGGAAAAGGGAGCTATGAGATGCGATGCTAACATCTCGGTTGTAAACGTTGAAACTGGTAAGCAGAGTAACAAAGTAGAAGTAAAAAACATGAACTCTTTCAAATTCGTTGAGAAAGCTCTCGAATACGAATTCGAAAGGATAATTTCACTGATGGAAAAAGGTGAAGAAGTTGAGAGAGAAACCAGAGGATGGAATTTGAATACAAAGTCCACCGTTAGTATGAGAAGCAAAGAAGAAGCTCACGACTATAGGTATTTCCCGGAACCAGATATTCCACCGATACTTGTGAAAAAGGAATATATCGAAGAAATCAGAAAAACATTACCAGAACTACCGGATGAAAGATTAAAAAGATTTGTTAACGAATATAATCTATCTGAAAAAGATGCTTGGGTTTTTGTGGAAGATAAAGAAGTTGCCGATTTTTACGAAAAAGTAGTTTCTAAGACAAAAGATCCAAAAGAAACAGCTAACTGGTTCTTAACAGAATTATTTAGGTTATACACCGAGCACGGAAGAGAAAATATCAAAATTACAGAAGATGACTTTGCAGAGCTATTTGAACTTATAAAAAGTGGTGTTATTTCAAGAAATATTGCAAAAGCTATATTTGAAGAATGCGCTTTAACTGGCAAAAAACCAAGCATTATCGTAGAAGAAAAAGGTTTAAAACAAGTCGATGACTATGCATTGATAGAAGAGATAGCAAAAAAAGTCATTGAAAACAACCCACAACAAGTGGAAACATTTAGAAAAGGTAAAGAAGGACTTTTCAGTTTCTTTGTTGGACAGGTGATGAAAGAGACAAAAGGAAAAGCCAATCCGAAGACCGTCAACGAAGTCTTGAATAAACTTCTGAGAGGTAACTGACCGCTGTGAGAAGAAGAGA
>CAZOAS010000219.1:0-3067 GCA_964577745.1 uncultured Fervidobacterium sp. | reverse complement strand
GTTAACTGTCCACCGTTCACCGAAGGAGTGATATTTTGATTTATACATTTTTTACCCACGAAGAGATCGAAAAAACAAGAGATATATTTTTTGATGCTACTGTTGTAATTGATGTTTTAAGAGCAACGTCTACAATGGTAACTGCTTTAGCAAACGGCTGTCTTGAAGTTTTGCCATTTTTCGAACTTAACGATGCAATTTTGTTTAAGAAAAAGCATCAAGATTTTCTTTTGTGTGGAGAACGTGGTGGTGTTAAGCCTGATGGTTTTGAACTGGGTAATTCTCCAGTTGAATTTAGTAAAGATGTTGTCGAAGGTAAGAGGATAATTTTTACCACAACTAACGGTACGAAGGCTTTGTTACGTGCTCATACTATCTCAAAGTTGGTTTACATATGCTCTTTTTTAAACATTTCTGCTACAGTGGATCAATTGATGAATTATGACAATATAGGTATAATATGTGCGGGAAACGACGGTTATCCTTCGTACGAGGATACACAAGTTGCCGGTAAGATAATATATGAATTGCTCAAAAAAAGAGAGTATGAGCTAAACGATAGTTCTAAGATAGCTTATAATTTGTGGAATTCAATTGGTAAACCAGATTTTTCAGGTGAACATGCGAAAAAGCTTATCGAATTGGGTTTTGATAAGGATGTTGAGTTTTGTCAAAATATCGATATATTTGATACTGTTGTGAAATTATTTAAAGATAACGATTTGGTATCTTTAAGAAAAATTGAGAATTCATAGTTCGAGGTGAATATAAGATGCTTGAATTGGAAAAGGTATCGTATAAGACGCAAGAGAAACAAATCTTAGCTGAGCTTTCGATGAAGTTTTTACCCGGTTACCGATACTCAATTATAGGTACAAACGGAGCTGGAAAGAGTACGATTGGTTATGTCATCATGGGACTCGATGGTTACAAACCGTCATCAGGAAGAATATTACTCGATGGAAAGGATATAACAGATCTTTCAGTCACAGAACGTTCAAAACTTGGTATCACTTTGATGTGGCAAGAACCTGCTCGATTTGATGGTATGACGGTTGAGAATTATCTGACTCTCGGTGGAAAACTTACGTTGCAAAAATCAGAATTGATAGAGGCTCTTGAGTTTGTTGGACTTCAACCTAATATTTATTTGAAAAGATTTGTTGACAAGACACTGAGTGGTGGTGAACGTAAACGTGTCGAACTTGCGTCGATTGTCTTATTGAAACCGAAATATGTAATTTTGGATGAGCCCGATTCTGGAATAGATTTGATGAGTCTTGAGATTATAAACGATATAGTCAATTACATAGCTCAATATGGCGGTACTCCGATAATAATCACACACAGAGAAGAGATGGCTTACAATACCGATTACGGATATTTGATTTGCTCAGGAAAAGTTTTGATGCATGGAAAAACGGAAGATGTAATTAAAGCTTTTAGAAACTCTTGTGAAGTGTGTACCCATCCAAATATTCCTGCGCCAGGGGAGTTGAAATGATATGGATGTTAGAAAAGAATTTGAGACTATCGTTAAAACCGCTGAGAAGCTGGGTACCGATGCATCGAAATTCATGGATAAGAGAATAGCTTCGATAATAATCAGTGGAGACAAGGTAATAGGATTAAACAACGTACCGGGAGTGAGTCTACAGCACAGACAGATAGAACACGGTGTCGAAGTTGATATGGAGATAGCTGAAGGTGTTGAGGTGCCGTTTCCGATTCATGTGTGTACTGGATATGTTGAAAAACGTGGTTATCAAAGGGTCATATTTAACATCCGTGTGAAAAGGAATGCAAGAGTGAAATTCACCGCACATTGTGTATTTCCACAAGCTGAAGAATTCACTCACGATGCAGTTTCAAATGTCGTTGTAGAAGAAGGAGCAACAATGGAGTACAACGATGAGCATTATCACAGTGACCTTGGAACGATAACATTGAAAACAACGACGAACGCAAGGGTTGAGAAAAATGGTGTTTACAAAAATATGTTCCACCTTACAAAAACACGCGTTGGAAAATTAAATGTCGTTATGAACCTTGATTTGAAAGAACATGCCGTCGGTGAACTTGTTTCAAAAGTCAAAGCTTCTAAAGATGACAGTGTCGATATAAATGAGATAGTTTATCTTAACGGTGAACATGCAAGGGGACTCGCAAAGACTGTTGTGGTCGGACTCGATGAGTCAAAGGTTAACGTTTTGAATGAAGCTTACGGTAATGCACCTTATTCACGTGCGCATATCTCGTGTGAGGAGGTTACAAAGGGCGAAAAGGTTACAGTATCAACCACACCTGTTCTTAAGATCACAAATGACCTTGCCGAATTAACGCATGAAGCTTCCATAGGTAGAGTTAACCAAAAACAACTTGAAACGTTGATGGCGAAAGGTTTAACAGACGAAGAAGCAACGGAATTGATTATAAAGGGGCTTTTGATCTAAAGACTATTGGTGGACTGATACATGATTGCGACTATTGTAACTATACATCTGTTTTTTACTACTGTTTACCTTGTTATCAAAGAACCAGAAGTTGTCATTAAAAATAGAAGAATTATCCTCGATTACGCCCGTGTATCGCTGGGCGTTCTTGGTCTTTTAATTGCATCTGGCATAGCCTCTTTGACGACGATAAAATCTGCAATAATGCCACAAATGAACATTGTCCCATGGCAAATTTTGATTATCTTTTTTGGTTCAGCGTATATATGTAGTTCACTCGATGCTTCTGGGGTCTTAAAACTTATCGCTTATAAATTTGCAACATCGTCTGATAACGGCAAGAAGCTTTTCTTAAGTTTGATAACTTTAGCTGGGATAATGACTGTATTTACTTCCAACGACATCGTAACGCTTACATTGACACCTATAGTGATATACATAAGTCAATACGCTGGTATTGACCCTTTACCATACTTGATATCCATATTCTTTACATCAAACACATGGAGCATGTTCTTTTACATAGGAAATCCAACAAACGTCATAGTAGCACAAGCATATTCACTTAGTTTTGGTCAGTATGCAAAGCTTATGTTCTTTCCAACTTTAGTTGC
>CAZOAS010000218.1:0-3070 GCA_964577745.1 uncultured Fervidobacterium sp. | reverse complement strand
CAAAATAATGTGCAATCAACGAAATATATAGAAACACACCGTTTGCAGCAGCTCCAGCTATACCAAATCTAAGAGCCTTTAGTCCGTAATTATCAAGAAGAATGACCTCGGCGATTTTATCTGAAAGGATTAGTCCAACAAGCATGAACGAAAATTGTATTGAAAGCACCAACTTGGTAGTTGAGTAAAGAGATTCATCCAAATTAGACTTTGAAAGATTTAAGAACTTGAGTGTCCTATTCTCTTCTATTGATCTATAAAAGAGCCTGTAATGGTTGTAAAAATCCGTTTCTAAACTCAGAACAAAAAGAGAAAGGGTTGGAATAATAAAGAGATAAGATATAAACATTGGTATATCGTATTGTGGAGCAAAGATAAACCCTTTTGAAACAGAATATCTGAAATGTCCCCAGGCTATAAAGTCATCAATCCACGCAGCCAAGTAAGTGAAAACGCCCGCGATAGCTTGTCGTTTGTATTTTCTAACCGCATCGAGAAAAAGCCCAATTCCTTCCTTGGGTTTCCTATCGACATAAAGATATCTTCTTATAACGGCTTGGAGTAAGGCCATAATGATCATCAAACCTATGTTGTACCCAAGGTAAGCATAATACTCACCAAAGAGCTCAAAAAATTTTATAGTCAACACAAAGCTAATCAAACCGCCAAGAAAGAAACTACCAACAACTGGGAGAAATTTTCTGACAGATGAGATGAAAATAACCTGAACCCATATTACAGTTAGTACCGTTAAGGAATAAGAAAATAGGGCTATCTTCCATATATCACGTACACCATTCAACAAAAAGAAAGTAACTAAAAAGATGGCTGAAGAGATAAACGCGTAATTCACCGAAGAAATGTACAATTCGTATATTTTATCAAAATCTTTTCTGTATATAAGATCCGAAAGATAGCGTGTTACAGAAGTCGAGACGCTTCCAAAAAGGATGGTAGAAAATATGAACGTGTATATAATACCAGAGATAAGGAATGGAATCTTTTCCTGTGGGATCAAAATCTGTATTAGAAAAACTGTGGTCGATGAAATAATCCAGGGACCTGCAGAAATATTAGCTGAATAAAAAAACGCAAAAATATCTGAAAAAAATGAGTTTCTTTTTAATAACTTGTTCAGTTCAAACCCTATCCCTGCCACAGCATCACCAACCAATTTCTTCATAGTCTGTGTTCTTATTATACCATTTTTGTCCTAAAAAACAAAAAATCCCCCGGACACGTTTCCGGGGGTACTTGAAAAAGTTTTTCAACTCTTCCAAGGGGGGATAGGGGGGTCGCTGCAGTACATTTATACACGAAGCAATGTAAACTTTCAAGCCCTTCATTGTTAATTAAGTGAAACAAGACAATCAACGCAGTGTTGAATGGTCGAAAAGATTGACTAATTAAGTCTAGATACTAGAACTAGAAACATAAGACAACCCTCAATTAGCCCTCCTTAATTTAGATTTGCATTTAACAGGTATTTAGGATATAATATAATAGATGAATGCAATAAATTACGGACTCCGCTATCCAGACTTTGGATTCCGTTAAGTTGTTTGGAGGTGAAGTGTGTGGTGGTCGTTTATTCAGCTGTTTTACTTGGGAGTATAGGTTTCATATTTGGCTTGTTTCTTTCTTTTATGAGCGAAAAGTTCAAGGTAGAAGAGGATCCAACCGTTAAGTTGATACTTGAAGCATTACCTGGTATCAATTGTGGTGCTTGTGGTTACCCAGGTTGCGAAGGATATGCAAAGGCTGTTGCAAAAGGTGATAAACCAGATAAATGTTTACCTGGTAAAAAATCCGGTGTTGAAGAGGCAATAAAAGAGATACTTTCAAAGAAATAGCATTTTCCTTAAGAGAGGTAACACATGAGAAATTCTGAAATTGTAGCTTATTCCAAGATATTTAAGCAAGGTGTCTCAGATTTAGAAGAACTGTTGTCTTACAACAAGTTAATAAATATCGATGACAATCTATTTCCAGAGTTCGAAGATCTAGTATCAAAAATAGAAAGAAGACTCTCAAATGGAGATGTTTCAATTTTAACTTACTGGGACGAAGAATACCCGGAGGCGCTCAGAAATATACCTGATCCTCCGGTTTTTCTCTTTGTAAAAGGTAACCCTGAATGTCTAGCGTATAATTTGTTTGCCGTAGTGGGAACACGTAAAATGACCAATTACGGTAAGCAAGTTACAGAACAATTTGTCAAAGAACTAACAAAACATTTTGTGATTGTCAGTGGAATGGCGTATGGTGTCGATAGTGTAGCACATTCATCTGCGCTAAAATTAGGAAAGCCAACGATAGCTGTTCTTGGTTGTGGAGTCGATTACATCTATCCAAGATCAAATGAACCACTTTACAAAGAAATACTCAAAAATGGTTGCATTATAAGTGAGTACCTGCCATGGGAAAGACCGCAAAAATACACTTTTGTAGCGAGAAATAGGATAATCTCTGGACTTTCACAGGGCATCCTCGTAACTGAAGCCGGCATAGACAGTGGAGCCTTAATCACCGCCAAATTTGGTTTGGAACAAGGAAAAGATATATTCGCTATTCCAGGTGATATAAACAAACCTTCCTGTGAGGGTACGAATTATCTAATACAAAACGGAGCATATTTAGTAACGAGACCATCTCAAATACTAGAGTACTATGGTTTCAAAGAACATCAAAAATTAGTTGAACTAACACACGATGAAAAACTAATAATCGAAGCATTATCAACTGATCAAACGATTGAAGAAATTTGCGAAAAGACATCAAAAAACCTATCGGAAATTATGGTTTTAATAACAGTACTGGAACTCAAAGGACTTATCTACAAAACTGAGTTTGGAACATATGCAAGAGCAATCTAACACTACGGACTCCGGAATTTGGATCCCGGAATCCGTAAAAACAAGGAGGTTTTCTATGCGACTTGTACAGACAATTGTCGAAATGAAAAGGATATCAAAAGAAGTCTTAGACGAAGGTAAAACTATTGGATTTGTACCAACGATGGGCTATCTTCATGAAGGGCATTTAAGTTTGGTTCGAAAGGCTCGTGAAG
>CAZOAS010000217.1:0-3085 GCA_964577745.1 uncultured Fervidobacterium sp. | reverse complement strand
TTTTAACGATAGCAACTGAAGGAGATACGGAGATAGAAAAAATCTCGCACGATGTGATTTATGTACCAAAAGTACACGAAGATGTGTATCCTCTGATTATTGCACCTGTAATTCAGTTGTTTGCTTACTATATAGCTGATAAGAGAGGATACGATCCAGATAAACCAAGAAACCTTGCAAAGAGTGTTACAGTGGAATAAGCAAAGAAATTTGGGTACGCTGCCTTTCACACTTTTTTAGGGGGGATAGAAAGTGAGGAAAGGTGGAATAATTCTCGTACTACTCGTGATAATTGCAATAGCAAGTATAGCACTTTTGACATTAAGCCAAATACTCTCAAACATAAGAACAAACGTAACAAGTAACGTAAACCAAGCATTTGTTGAAAGTGCATGTAGTAATTGTTTGGAATTCACAATCGCAACTGTAAAACTCGGTATGGATAACCTTTGTAATTTAAGACCAGACATTTTCAAATTCAACGACCATGGTGCCGAAGTGAAAAATGAACTTAAAAACCTAAGTGTATTTTCCAAAACAAAAGAGTTCATAGACAGTTATGTCGATGAAAACAATGCTACGATAATATATTCTTACGAGAGAAATTCAACTGGTAGTGCAAGAAGAGGCTTAAACTCCACAGATTTTCAAACCTTAGGTTTAATGGAAATCTATAATGAATTTATACGCTTCGTTGATTTAGCAGAACTTGATAAAGTATATTGCGCTGTTTACCAAATCAAAGGCGGAGGGTGTTATCTCTTACTTTCCAAAATTAGAAAAGCAGATAAAGAAATTGCCCAATTAGCCGTTGTAACCTCTGAAAGGCTAAATAAATTTATCTATTATTCCGAAGCTGAACCCGAAATATATTTCACAAGTAGAGAAGTTATCTACGGACCACTTAAAAGTAATTCGTATATCCACACTTATCAGTACAGTTGGACACCGGATAGTAAACCAACGTTCATGGGCACAGTTGAAGTACCTGGGGTCAAACATAAAGATGAAACCACAGGCTCATTTACAATTTATGATGCAAATAACAATCCAAATGGAGTTTTAAACGCACTCTCATTAATGGGTAATCCACCTATCAAATTTGTAAATTCTGATGTCTCTTTTTCCGTTCTTTACAACGATTATGTTAACGCAATTTCAAATATAGCAGTAGATTTAAATACCTTTCTCAATACAAATTTTTCCGGTGCAAGTTCAAAACCGGTTGGTGTGAAACTTCCATCTTATGCTATCTTGGAATCGAAAATTGAAAGTGGTAAAAATATTTTAAAAATAACACTCTCAGGAGGCAATGTTTACGAATTTATTTGGGATTTGAACTCACTTCCAAATGCCACAGTTAGGTATGTTGAAAATGGAAATACAGTTGAGAAAAACGTCAAGTTCAATGGTCTTATAACTTCCGACAATGATATTACAATTGAGGATTCTTCACAAACTCTTCAAAACAAACTATTTTTATATAATGGAAATTTAACTATTTTTTCGAAGGCAAATATCTGGGTAAATGCAAGAATAGTTCCCCAAAATATCTATAATTACATAACATCTCAATTTGGTAATTTGAATAACCCTATTCCAAAAGATAGAATTTCTGATCTAATTAACTTTGTTACCCAGAATGAAAAGTCTTCTCTCGACCTTGTCGCAAATTCGAAGGTCTTTATAAAATCCAACGGTACAGCTAACGACAGAATAAACAATCAAAAAATATTCGCAAACATCTACGCTTTTCAAGGTTCTTTTGGTGTACAAAACCATGATAAGGGTGGAGAAAACGGTCAACTATTAGTTTACGGAAGTATCATGCAAAAACAACGTGCTGCTATAGGTCTTGTCGGTGCAGGAGCCCCAGGTTATTCTAAATTTTATGTACATGATCCAAGGGCTTTAACTGGAAAGATTGGAACAATAGCTACACCAGCTAAAAAACAGAGTATAATGGTGCTTTACCTTGAAACAACTTCAAATGTCCTTGCCTCCAACTCAAGGTAATGGAAGGTGTAAGAGTTATGAAAAAAGGTTTAACGCTTACAGAATGCTTGGTAGCGATATTACTTATAAGCATAATATCCTTGATGATATTTTCCACAATTTCTTTTGCGCTTGTCTCTACAGTAGTATTCGCAAATCATAGTGATTACGGTAGATTTATCAATTTTTGCATAAATGAGTTACTTATAAGAGGAGTAAAGGACGACTCTATAACTTCTGTGGGAAATTTTATAACAAAAAAATTTCACAATTTACCTGATGATGCTGATTTATCAAGCGTTTACCCGAAAATACAAAGTATATCGGTTAAATCTGAGACTTTTATCCCAGGAACAAATGTTCGTTCATCAAGAGTTCTTGAAGTTACCATCATAAAAGACTTTAAAGGAAGTTCTGAAACTTTATTGGTATTCCAAGGTAGACCATAAAATTGGGGGGATTACCGTGGATTTTACAACAACCGGTCTTCTTATGTCAGTTATGATTTTTGTAATAGTCTTCTCAACTATTGCTTTACTCTCCAGTATTTTTATACAATTAGTAGAAATGACAATATATTCTTCTAAACTTGAAGATATGATTATACAGTCTACAACGGTACTTCAAACTTTGTTTAAAAATGCGAACCTTTCTCTGGGAACGACTGTAACATCCAATACACTAACTTTTAACGTAGTTGGAATAGATAATAATCCAAAACAGTATACAATAAGATTTGATGATAGTCAGCCAGATGAAAATTCTTTGCTTTTTACAAACGGTACAGTTACAACAAAACTCGTTAGTTTTCCCAAAAAAATAAGCGTACGTTTTTTCATGAATGACTCATTTCCAATGGTAGAGTATATCATAAGTGATTTTCCAAAGCCTAACGATGTAAAAAGAAAAGTTGTTGTCTTAACTTCTGGATTAGTTTTTTAAAAAGACAATATTTTCGAAAGATTCGTATATAGAAGGAGGATTCACATGGCTCAGAAGTTTTGTTCTTTTTGTGGAAGAGCATCTGACAAGGTGGAAAAGCTCATCGCTGGTCCAGGTAATGTGTATATATGTAGTGAATGTGTTGAAC
>CAZOAS010000216.1:0-3102 GCA_964577745.1 uncultured Fervidobacterium sp. | reverse complement strand
CAAATTCAGCACAAAATGTCTCAGTTACTGTGGAAAAAGTTACGGAAGAAGTTAAAGTAAGTGATGAAGCTATCTTAAATATGAAAGATAGCGTAAATACAACTATCGTTGAATCACATGAGATATCTGAGCAAGCAATTACTTTGAAAATAAAATCGGAAAAGATTGCCGATATACTTAAGACAATAACGGATATAGCAGACCAAACTAACTTGCTTGCGCTTAACGCAGCAATAGAGGCTGCAAGAGCTGGTGAAGCTGGCAGGGGATTCGCCGTCGTTGCAGATGAAATTAGAAAACTGGCAGAAAGCACCAGAAGCTCAGCAAACGAAGTCGGTGCAATATTGACAGAACTTAAAAATGGAATTGGCAGTATAAGCGATAGGATAAGAGCTTTCGATGAGAAAGTTAAAATAATCGATGAATCAGCATCAACAGTAAGTGAAAGACTTAAGAATATACTATCTGAAGTTGAGAAACTTGACAAAGATGCATCGAATTTGGCAGCCATTACTCAAGAGCAGAGTGCGTCCGTTGAAGAAATCTCTGCTTCGATGCAGTCCTTAGCTAAGTCCGCATTACAAATGGGTGAAGAAGTGAGAGCAAGCAATGAAAGGGCACAATCTTTACTCAAAGAAGTATCTGATGTAAAAGCATTGCTCAACGAAGTGTCACAACAATTTAGAAATTTAGCAAATTCATTATCCCGCGAGGTTTTTGTTTACAGTGAAAGTGAGATAGTTGAAGTTATAGATAATGCGATCAGAGCCCATGAAAATTGGGTAAGTAAGGTAGAAGAAAGTATAAACAAGAAACAGACATACTTAGATGTCATATTAGATGCAAATTTCTGTAGATTTGGTTCTATATACCACTTTGTTAAACCACCCGCAAGGATTTCTCAAAAATGGTATGCGTTGGATAAACCTCACGAGAGAGTACATCAACTCGGTTGTGCTGTGGATCAAGCTTTACGAAGAAAAGATTTTGACGGAGCACGTCAAATATTCAAAGAAATTCTAAGTACCAAGGATGAACTCATCGGAATTATGCAAGATATTAAGAAAGACTTGCAAAGTAATGCTTAAACAAAAGTACGATGGTGTTTCAAAGACTTCAAGAGAGCCTTTAAAGGCTCTCTTTTTTCTTTTGATAGTACGTTTAACAGTTAATATATTTGTCTGAAATTGTATTTGGTTAAATTTATGGAGTAAAAGCAAATTTCATACAATTTCTAATGTAACAAGTTACATGAATAGAATAGTTTCAAATCATAATACAGAGGTGAGTTAATTTGAAAAAGTTTCATTTGATTTCTTTTATTACATTCATAATTGCTTTACCAATTGTTACAATATTTATTTCCTTAGTTGTTTCATCCAATACCAAAGGGGGTGCTAATGTGGGGGAATTAAGTATTTGGCTTACAACAATTGATCAAAAGTATATGTTATCCAAAGTTGATTTATCAGAAGAAGTAACCTCGAACTATCAAGAAACATACAGAATAATAGTTGATGCGAGTAAAAGATATCAACAGATGGACGGATTTGGTGCATCTTTGACTGACGCATCTGCTTACTTGATATTTTACAAGCTTTCGGAAGAAAAGCGTAATGAGGTTATGAGAAAACTTTTTGATAGAAATGAAGGTATAGGTATTTCATTTTTGAGACAACCAATGGGAGCAACTGATTATACAACGAAGATTTACAGTTACGATGATTTACCAGAAGGTGTAAGTGAAGACAGGGAGCTAAAATACTTCAGTATAGACCATGACAGAGAGTACATTATACCACTCTTGAAATTAGCTAAGCAAATTAATCCAGAATTGAAGATTATGGCTTCTCCGTGGAGTGCACCAGGTTGGATGAAGACAACTGGAAGTATGATAGGTGGTTCGTTACTGAGAGAATATTATGATGTGTATGCTCAATATTTTGTGAAATTCATTCGCGAATACGAAAAAGAAGGATTGGAAATTTACGCAGTTACTCCCCAAAATGAACCTCTTTATGTACCAAAGGAGTATCCAGGAATGAAGATGAGTTGGGAAGAACAGGCGGATTTCATCGGAGAATATTTGGGACCTGCGTTTGAGAAAGCTGGAATAAAGACGAAAATCCTGACTTACGACCACAACTGGGATAACACAATTTACGCTTCTTACGTACTGTCTCATCAAAAAGCCTCTAAGTATGTTGCAGGATCTGCATGGCACTTTTATGGTGGAAAGCACGAGGCTATGAGTCAGATAAAGGCACTATTCCCAGATAAAGACATCTGGTTCACAGAAGGCTCAGGCGGAGATTGGGTACCTGTGTTTTTTGATGCGTTTATGGACCAAATGATGCATGTAGTAAGAATACCAAGGAATTGGTCTAAGACTGTTGTTTGGTGGAATATAGCGCTCGATGAAAAGCGTGGCCCAACGGTACTTTCAAATAGTACATGTAGAGGGCTCATTGAAATCAACAGTGTAACCGGAGAAGTAAAGTACAACCTTGATTATTACACACTTGGTCATATAAGTAAATTTGTTGTACCTGGTGCATATCGTATAGATTCTTACACATATAGCAATATAGAGACTGTTGCATTCGAAAATCCAGACGGGACAAAAGTTCTCATTGTTTCAAATAGAACGAAAACGAACAAGAAGATAAACGTAGAGGAAGTAGGTAGAGAATTTACGTACATTCTTCCAGGGTTTGCGGCTGCAACGTTCGTTTGGAAATAATGACGAAAAACAATTAATTTCACTATCTTCTAAGGAGGTGCGATGTATGAAAAAGAGTATTTTCCTGGTTGTAGTTTTATTCATTTTAGTTACAAGTACATTTGCTAAGGTTACACTCACAGTTGCAGTGTGGAGTTGGGATGTGGAGAAATACAAGAAGTTAGCTGCAGAATTTAACAAAATTTACCCAGATATCGAAATTTCCTTTGTTGTTAACGAACCAGATGTTAATGGCTTTTTAACCGCTTGTGCTGCTGCAAAACAACCACTTCCTGACCTTGTGACGCAATCTTGGGAAGGTCTTTCGTATCCTGTTTCACAAGGCTGGGTTTATCCACTCGATGAACTTTTAAAAAACG
>CAZOAS010000215.1:0-3125 GCA_964577745.1 uncultured Fervidobacterium sp. | reverse complement strand
TCAGTGTTTAACATTTTTATTTACACCGATCACTATTCACTAACCACCGATCACCTAAATCAAAAAGCTGGCGGAGAGAGAGGGATTCGAACCCTCGGTGGAGAAACCTCCACACTTGCTTAGCAGGCAAGCGCCTTCGACCACTCGGCCATCTCTCCGTAACGTACATATCCCGCTTAAAGATTGTACCATATACTTTCAAAATTTCAAGTGGGGTAAGCAAATTTGATTTTATGTTTTCAGAGTCGAGCTTACTATTAGCTATCGAAGAAGTTTTGAGCTATGCACTCTGAGGGTATTATGTGGTATAATAATAAAAGCATGGAAAAAACTTTCGAAAAGGAAGGTGTTGGATATGAAAAAAGTCTTTGTTAGTCTTTTATTATTAGTCATGGTACTGGGGAGTGTATTTGCATTTACAAATAGTTCCGCAAAATGGTACGGACTTTCTTTCTTTGAACCAAGTCCTGGAGCAAATTATTTTGCTAAAGAAAGCGATCAAGAAATTGATATCTTTTCACATTTTCTTGTGAATTATTCATTTGAAAAGAATGCTAATCCAGTTCAACCTTCTATTTTAACAAGTGGCTTTACCGTTTATAGCTCAGTGATGAACTACTTCCCAACAACATTTAAGTATGGTGTCATGGGCGTTGATTACAATCTTTGGACAAAGTTATTCGGAGTAAGATTAGGAAATTCACCATCAGAGGTTATATTCGGCTTTGGTGGATCTGCTGGGCTAAGCTTAGAAAGCATCGAATTATTAGTTGGTAGTTCAAATAGTGCTGAAGATTTTTCAAAAGTGGATTTCTATCACTTCAACAAAGTGTACTTTTTAAATCTTCTTGGTTCATTACGTGCGTATGTTGAAATTCCAATTAATTTATACAATGTTCCATCGTTTATGTATGTGTTTAACTACAATATTGGTGTTACACTCTACGGTCCATTTTTACCAAATTTAGCGGCTGTTACAGTAAATCCAAATTTTGAAAAAACGTATTCTACTATGTCACACAACATTCTTGTTAAAGTCAGATTTTAACTTTTTAAGTTTTTAAAGAGAATTCAAGAGGTGGTAAAGTGCAATCGATACTTTACGAATACAAAAAGCTATTCTCCAAACCGTCGACTTATATAGTACTTTTATTTGTACCACTTGCTTTTGTATTTATAAGTTCTGTATTTTTCAGTTCAGTGAACACAACAGAACTCAGTATCGGTGTTTACAGTAAAGACAAATCTCCACTCTCAAAATTCACAGTTGGTGTTGTCGTTTCGCTCTTTAGGGGTGGTACTATAAAGTATGTTGACGATAAATATGAAAGTGCACTTAAAAGTGGAGAAATAAACGCTGTTGTAGTTATACCTGAGGATTTTACAACATCCCTCTTTGCCGGTAAGAAAACAACTTTAAGATACATACCAAGCCCGGTCAATACCGAACTTGCGGCGGCGGCTTATATCGTCTTCAGACAGATGTTTGAAGACCTTGGTGGTGGACCGTTTTTTAATCCAAAGGTTTTACGTGAAATGTACACAGCAACCAACGTACCGGCTCCGGAACTTGTTACCGAAAAAGCACTTGATTTTTCACAAGCTTTCGCACCAAGTATAATTTTCATAGTAACGATGTTCGTTGGCGTAGTAATTGGAAGTGGTTTAATTTCTTACGAAAAAGAACTTGGTATCTTCAAACATCTGGCTTTGTCTAAGGTTAATATTCCTGTATATTTCTTTTTGAAGCTTTTTGTTCTTTTTTCTATCAGTACCTTAGCTGGTCTGATTAGTTATTTCGTCTTTTTCTTTTTTGGATTAAAAATTCCTTTTATCTACTTTTTGATTCTAATTCCGATAAACGCTCTTTTTTACTCATCTTTTGGCTTGCTTATATCCACTTTGCTACCGAATGGTATTTCTTCGAACATAGTTGGTTCGGCTTTTGCAATAATGTTTTTACTTTCAAGTGGGACACTTGTATCCATAAATCAAGTCTCTGAGTCATTAAGAAAGTTTATAACTTCATCTGTGATTTACAAAAGTACTTATATAATAAGAAATATCCAATTTTTTGGGGTTGGTGAAGATGTTACTAAACTAATTGTTAAACTTTTGTTGTTCTTTGTTCTTTTATCTATTTTAATATCTATACTTAGCATTCTTGCCATTAAAATACAGCTTAAACCAGATTACGTGCCATAAGCTTAGAATCGATAAGTGTAACTGAAATTGTAAAAGGGGTGGAAATTGATGAATACTTTAACGAAGTTTTTGATAGTGATGGTACTCTTAGCGCTTGTCTTATTTGTATCTTTTAGACACAACAGAATAGTTGCTTTTGATTACAATGAAAATACCGATTTGAATTCAAGAGAATATAGTAAAGTTAATCAGAATGAACAATCCAACGAAACTAATCAAGTCAATTCTCAAACTCTTTCAACTGAAAGTACAGGCGCTACTCTAAGTAATTCATCTAACATAGTTGCCGAAACTAACACGATACACACCACACCAATGGATTTCACAGAAAAAACATTACAAAACACTACAAAACCGCTGGCAAGTGAAACAACAACTCTTCAAGGAGCACAGTTAACTCCAACTTCAACAAAAATTAGTAGTAGTTCAAGCAATACAGTAGTAAATACTACTGTGGACGTTGAAGCTAACCTACCTGAGTCTTCGGAAACTATCTATTCGGAAATATTAACATTCGAAAAAGCGGTTAGAAAATATATCAGCAAGGGTTACAGGATTTCAACGCTGAATACGTCAAGTGTAAAAAACGCTGGATTGATAGACGACCAACTTGCACAAAAATACGATGTAACTTTCAAATTGGCTAAGGATGGGTACGATATAGTTATTACTTTGAAATATGCCGTATCAGAAGAAATAAGAAAGGAATTAGTATATAAAAAGGGAATAACCTTAAATGGAGAGAAAGTAGTGTACACGTTCTGGATAAAAGCTTACAGATAAATGATAGAAGGTTGATTAGATGAGTCAGCGATTTTCGTTTTACGCTAAATTTTTTAGAGACTTTTTAATTGCTATTTTCTTCATTTATAGAAATTCTCGGCTCTAAAACCCCGCATTTTAATGCACGGATACAGAGC
>CAZOAS010000214.1:0-3133 GCA_964577745.1 uncultured Fervidobacterium sp. | reverse complement strand
AACTTAAGCAAAAACTTAAGGATAATTTCTTCGCTCGTAATCTTCATTCTCAAAGCGCTCAAGCCGTAATTGAAAAGCTTCAAATTGCTTGGAAGAATACCTTCGATAAAAACACCAAACATCCACGGTATCAACCTAAGGATGGTCCATTTTCCTTTCATAAGGTATCTCCGAATTCCAGCAATGGAATAGGAGTATGGACTTTAACCAGTCCGATGCGGTTAAGGTTAGTAAGCTAACATGCACGAAGAATCCTCGCATTTTAATGCGGGTATTAGGTCGAAAACTCAATCATAACTATTCTACGGAGGGGATTTAGATGAGAAAGGTACTTTTCGTTTTGTTGGTTACCCTTTTGAGTATTTACAGTTTTACTGCTCTCAAAGTCTGTGTTGTATCAGTTGGTTTGTTCCAAGATTCAAACTTTTATCAACTCCCCAATGTCAGTAAAGACGCTAATCAAGTGATTAACCTACTATCTCAGGTGGATTCCTTAGCTAAAAACGATATTACATACCTTGAAAATCCAAAATTAGCCAAACTATCTTCAACACTGACTAACATATTTTCAGAAGCTCAAGAAAACGATACTATATTTGTTTATTTTTTTGGTCACGGTTTCATTGAAAGTGATAATATATATCTTCCTGTGTTTGATTCAAACTCAAGAGCTCTTAAAAACACAAGCTACAACTTTACAACAGATTTGAAACGTTTATTAGGAATAACAAAATCCCAGCAAGTAGCTATTATTTTAAACACAAGTTATTCGGACGATATATTGATGAATTCAAAGGTTAGAAGTGAAAAAGTGAATGTAAATTCTATTCTAAACATAATAGGGAAGAAAAAAGTAGGAATATTGCTTACAAATGAAAGTCTAAATAAATCAAAACCAACACTGGAAGGTGACAGTGAGGTATCTAATTTACTGTTAAAAGCGTTTTATGAAAGTGGTGTGAAAGAACTTATAACGATAGGAGATGTATTCGAATATGTAAAAAACAAACTCACAGTCGGGCAAGAAATAACACCAATACTAATAGGAGAAAAAACAGTATCGTTATTTAAAAAACCAAAAACGTTAGTAGGAATCCAGAAGTGGACTTTGAAAATAAGTAGTTCATTTTTCCCATCATCTCCCGCGATTGGAAAAGATGGAACAATCTATGTGGGAAGTGATAATAAATACTTATATGCGGTAACACCAGATGGAATGTTGAAGTGGAAATTTATAACAATTGGTAGAATTTCTTCAAGTCCGGTGATAGGACAAGACGAAACAGTGTATGTAGGAAGTGAAGATAGGTACTTATATGCTGTAAAACCAGATGGTTCATTAAAGTGGAGCTTTGAAACTGGTGGAGAATTAAAATCGAGCCCTGCAATCAGTTACGATGGAACTATTTACGTAGGAAGCACAGACAAATATTTATATGCGTTAACATCAGAAGGAGAGTTGAAATGGAAATTTAGAACTAATGAAAGCATAAGTTCTAATCCTGCGATAGGAATAGATGGAACAATTTATGTAGTAAGTGAAGATAAACATTTATATGCTATAACACCCGATGGTCAAATGAAGTGGAAAATTGAAATCGGAGGCGAAAGAAAATCCAGTCCATCGGTAGGAGCAAATGGTGTAATTTATATAGGAAGCGATGATAATTGTTTATACGCTATAACACCTGAAGGTGAATTGAAATGGAAGTTCGAAACTGGAGGAGAAATAAAGTCCAGTCCAGCCATAGGATTAGATGGCACTATTTACGTGGTAAGTGAAGATCATTGTTTATACGCTATAACACCAAATGGGAAGTTAAAATGGAAGTTCGAAACTGGAGAAGGAATAGCCTCCGTTCCAGTGATAGGACAGGATGGGACAATCTATGTAGGTAGTTACGATAAGTACATTTACGCTTTAACACCTGATGGTAAGTTGAGATGGAAGTTCCAAACAGGTGGAAGAATAGAATCCAGTCCAACGATAGGTCAAGATGGAACTTTGTATGTTGGAAGTAACGATGGATATTTGTACGCGATATCAACAGATTCAAAAAGGCTTGGAAAAAGTCCTTGGGCAAAGTTCAACGGTGGTATTGCAAATAGAAGTAACGTCCTTGAGAATATGCAAGTAAGTTCTAAGCCGGTGAATATCTACCCGGAAAATAACGTAGAGTCGATTTCACCAAAATTACTTTATTGGATTGTTAATCCAGAAGAACAAGGTAAATTGAAATTTGATGTTCATTTTGGTACAACGATAAACCCGCCACTTGTAAGTAAAGGACAAACGGACCTAAGATATGAGTTAAAAAATTTGAAACCAAATACAGAATATTACTGGAAGATTGTAAGCGAAGATGAAAAGGGAAAGAGATATGAAGGAGAAGTGTGGAAATTTAAAACACCGTTGTACTGGGAGATGTGGAAATTCACAACTGGTGATTACATCTGGTCAAGTCCGGCGTTAGGTTTGGATGGAACTGTTTACGTAGGAAGCGGTGATAAAAATCTATACGCGATAAGACCAGATGGAAAGCTAAAATGGAAATTTACAACCGGCGGAGAAATAAAATCCAGTCCAGTTATAGGCCAAGATGGTACAATTTACGTGGGAAGTACCGATAAATGCTTGTATGCAATAACACCAGAAGAACAATTAATATGGAAATTTGAAACGAATGGAGCAATAGAGTCCAGTCCAGCTGTAGGACAAGATGGAACAATTTATGTGGGAAGCAAAGATAAATACCTGTACGCAATAACACAAGATGGAAAATTAAAATGGAAGTTTGAAATCGGAGAAGAGGTATTTTCAAGTTCGGCAATAGGAATTGATGGAACGATTTATGTAGGTGGAAAGGATAAATATTTATACGCAATAACACCAGATGGAAAATTAAAATGGAAAGTAGAAACAGGCTTAGGAATATTGTCTAATCCAGCTATAGGACAAGACGGAACAATTTATATCCTAAGTAGAGATAATTATCTGTATGCAATTAACACAAGCGGAATAATTAAATGGAAAGTGCCAATTTATGTTTATTCAAAAGAAAATTACATATATGCAAGTCCAGTAATAGATGAAAATGGAACAATATACGTTGGAGATTTTGATAACTATATG
>CAZOAS010000213.1:0-3134 GCA_964577745.1 uncultured Fervidobacterium sp. | reverse complement strand
CAACAAAGATGCCTCGGTATGGCAGGTATGCTGCTATTATTATCAGCAAAGCCAATGTTGGTATAACTAAAAGTATATTAGTTATCATCATCAATAATTCATCAACCCATCCACCTTCGTACCCTGCGAAGAAACCTATTATTAGACCTATCAAAGTAGCCAATCCACCACCAACTAAGCCTACAAGGAACGAAGAACGTATTCCGTAAACCAGCTGAGTAAAGACATCCTGACCAAACGTTGTTGTACCAAGCCAGAACTCCTTACTTGGAGGTTGGTATCCTGTACCTACGTACTCCAAAGGATCTTTATACTTAGAAATCATAGGTCCAAAAATGCCCAGAAAAACAAAAAATAGTACTATTGAAAGACCTATTCTGAGTTTTTTATTTCGAAATGCAAAAAATAACATTTCATTCATCAGATCTCACCACCGTAAGAATATCTTATACGAGGATCAAGTAACATGTAAACTAAGTCTACTGTGAAATTAGCGACAAGCACACCAATTATTATGAATATGAAACAACCCTGTATTAAGAAATAGTCCTGATTCAATATAGCTTGTGTGAGTACGTATCCGATGCCTGGATAAGAAAAAACGACCTCTGTTGTGACTTGACCTGCTATAATCGTTCCAAGTTGCAATGCTAAACCGGTTACTTGAGGTAATATAGCATTTCTAAATGCGTATTTTCTGATCAATTTTTGCTTCACACCCAATGTTTCAAGGTATCGGGAGTAATTACTTTCAAGCTCATAAATAACCATATTTCTCATTCCTATCGCCCAACCACCGAGCTGAACTATGAATAGAGACAAAAATGGTAAAATCCAGTGTTTTAGATAGTCTGAAATGAACAACCAAGATAGGTGTGGTTTTAAAGAAAAACTGTATGCTCCGGCAATTGGAAATATTCTGAAAACAACACCAAAATAGTATGCAAGTAATATACCAAGCCACAGATAAGGTGCACCAGTTATGAAATACATTATTGGTAACATCACCGAGTCAAGTTTTTTTCTTCTCGCTGCGGCGGCTCCAAGGTTATTTCCAACGATCCAACTGAGTATTATCGAAGGTAACAATAATCCGAGTGAAAATGGTAAAGCACTCTTTAAAACATCCAAAACAGGCTTTGGATAAAGATAAATGCTTATTCCAAGATCACCTTTGAAAAATGCGATCCAGAAATTGAAATATTGTTTCCACATTGGCTCATCGAGACCGAAAGCCTTTGTTAAATAGCTGTAAATAACCTTTGCAGATTCTGGCAATCCCGAAAATCTTGAGACAAGAACAAGGATGGGATTCCCAGGCATGAGCCTGGGAATCAACCAATCTATAGTAACGGCGAAAATGAATGTTAAAATATACACTAAAATCTTCATTCTAAGGTATTTTTTCATCCATTACACCTCTTCAATGGAAACGATTTGTTAGCTTATTTATTGTTTCAAACCAATAAGCATTAGTACTCCACCAGTTTGCCATCTTCCGCCCCATGTAACTGGATATGCGTATGGAGACTTCTCGCTTGGCCAGTTCTTCCACACTTGAGTACTTGCTTGGAACCACAATCCGTTGTACCAGAGAGGTATAGCTGGCATGTCTTTAAGGTGAATCTCAGCAATTTGTTCTATAACTTTCTTACAACCAGCAACGTCATCCATTGGTGTTGAGTTGAGTTGAGTAATTAAATCGAACAACTTTTGATTAACGTATTTTCCAAAGTTACCATTGTACATTTCGTTACTGATATTTGAATTGAAGACCCAGTTGTACATCGTCCATGGAGAGACCGTCATTTGGCTGTTGAAGTTGTTTATTGCCATATCGAACTTTCCTGTTGTCAAATCTTCCCAATATTTACTGTAATCTGGGAATTTTGCTTCTGCGTTGATTCCAACTTGTCTGAATTGTGATGCAATTATCTTTATCGATTCCATCCAATCTGTCCAACCAAATGGTACGATGATTTCAATCTTGAATTTACTACCGTCTGGAGCTTCTCTATAACCGTCTTTGTTCACATCTTTGTATCCTGCTTTATCAAGTAAATCTCTTGCGGTTTTTGGATCGTATTTGAATCCAAATTGTTTCGCAGCGTTCTCTGGATAGTATTTCATCCAACCTTTAATTGGTAAGAATCCAACAGGATTAGATGGGAGCACTTGCCCTTCAAAGACTGTTTTTGCAATGACACTTGGATCAATAGCAAATGCTAATGCTCTTCTGAGGTTTGGATCATTCAATGGCTTTTTAGTTGTGTTAATAAATAAGTAAGCAACGTTATCTGATAACATGTATGGTTCCTTTTCAAACCATGTATGGATATCTGCGTAAGTCTTTTTCAGTGTTGGTACGCCTGGTAAGAAGAAGTTAGATATGTCAAGTTCACCTTTCATTATCATACCAAGTGCAACGTTATTACTCAAAACTCTCAAATATACTATTCTTTTTGGTTTTGGTTGACCAAATACCTTGTTACCCCACCAATTCTCGTTTCTCAGGTAAACCATTCTGTCATCACTGTATGTTTCAAAAAGGTATGCACCTGTACCTATAGCCTTTTCGTTAGCTCCACTGAGTATATCTTCTTTTGATTTCTTTGACCAAATGTGTTGTGGAATAATCGGAGTTTGGTAAATGTTGTATGTCCATTCATGGTATCGTGGTGATGAGAATGTGAAAACAACAGTGTAATCATCTGGAGTGTCTATTTTTGCAAGCCATGTCCAAATTGGACTGTAGGAGATCTCTGGTATTTGTTTTGAAAGTTCGTATGTAAATTTTACATCTTTTGCTGTAAATGGTGTACCATCATGCCAAGTTACTCCTTTTCTCAACTTAATTTCGAATGTATTTTTCGATGTCCACTTACCACTTTCAGCAAGCCAAGGAATGAGTTCGTCCTTCAACGGGTCATAACCGAAGAGTGTTTCGTAAATCAGACCGACAGTTCCTGTAACAGCGTTCCATGGAGTTATCGGGTTCCAGTTTGATGGAGGTGACCACATACCACCGCCAGCGTATAATGTTTCCTTTCTGTTGTATACAACATCTGCAAATAAGGCTGTTGAAATAAGAAGTACAATAAGTATGCCCAGTACAACCTTCTTCATACGTATCC
>CAZOAS010000212.1:0-3165 GCA_964577745.1 uncultured Fervidobacterium sp. | reverse complement strand
TTATATAACCTTCCGTTTCCGCTTTGAATTCTATAATCTTGTCTGTCATTGGTAGTATTTCCAACGGTTTGTCAACAACTTCTGGGTTGCCACCCTGATATTTGACAAATTCTCTGAATTTCTCAAGTGCTTTTCCACTTTTAAGTGCGTCTTTTGCAAGCTTTAAACATTCTTCGAATGTGCCTTTTTCTGCCAAATGACACATCCATGCTGATAGGTTAAGACAAAGCTCTGTGAAATCTTCTGGTCCATTACCTTTCAATGTTTCTATGGCTTCAAGAACTTCAAGTGAATTACCTACCATCTTTCCGAGTGGAACATCCATGTTTGTTAAAACGGCAACCGCTTTTTTACCATGTGATTTTGCTATACCTACCATAGCCTGTGCAAGTTCCGTGGCTTGTTCAAGCGTTTTCATGAAAGCACCACTACCTACTTTCACATCGAGTACGTATCCATCTGCGCCACCTGCAAGTTTCTTACTCATTATACTTGCTGCGATTAAAGATACTTCGTCAACTGTTGCGGTAGCATCTCTGAGAGCGTATATCTTTTTATCGGCTGGCACAAGGTTAGCCGTTTGACCTACTACTGCTATACCAATTTTTCTCACATTTTCAAAAAACTCTTCTTCACTAAGTGATGTTCTAAAGCCGGGTATAGATTCAAGTTTATCGATAGTACCGCCGGTATGTCCAAGTGCACGACCTGACATCTTAGCAACGGGAACACCGAGAGATGCAACAATTGGACCAACGACTAAGGTGGTCTTATCACCAACACCACCTGTAGAATGTTTATCTATCTTTATTCCAGGAATGGACGATAAATCGATTTTATCTCCTGAATTTGCCATTACTTCAGTTAAAATAGCGCGCTCTTCAGCATCCATATGTCTAAAGTAAACAGCCATTAAAAAAGCTGCCATTTGGTAATCTGGTATCTCACCTGTTACATAGCCGTTCACCATGAATTCTATCTCTTCTTTTGTTAATTTTTCACCATTTCGTTTCTTAAGTATCACATCGTAAGCTCTCATCTCTTTTCCTCCTTAGACTGTTGAGAAATTGCTTTTTCTGGAAGATGTTTAGTGAAATAGACTCTAAACGTTGTCCCTTCTCCGACTTTACTTTCGAAGTTTATCGTAGCTTTGTGTTTCTCAACAATCATCTTCACTATCGAAAGCCCGAGCCCTGTGCCTCCAACTTTTCTACTCCGTGCTTTATCAACTCTGTAAAATCTTTCAAATAACCTTTTTTGTGCATCCTCCGGTATCCCCGGTCCAGTGTCTTGTACTTCGAAGACTATTTTATCTTCTTTTTCATAACACCTTACGAATACTTTCTTTTCACCGGTATCTTTCGTTGATGTATACTTAACGGCGTTATCAACTAAATTGAGAGACAACTGTACCAATCTATCGAAATCACCGTAAACAAGTGCATTACAACCACAATCTACGTTCAATTCAACTCCGTAATCTTCAGCTAGTGGTTCGAGGATGCTTGTAACTCTGTCAATTACATTACACAGATCAACTTTTGTGAAGTTGAACTTTGCATCACCTGATTCGAGTTTTTCCAAGTCAAGTAAATCATTTATCAACCTTGTCATCCTTGCCGATTCACTCTCGATAATGCCAAGAAATCTTCTCACAATGTCTTTGTTCGATAAGTCGTCATCGAGAAGTGCTTCGGCATAGCCGTGTATGGACGTCAGAGGCGTTCTAAGTTCATGTGATACGTTTGAGATAAATTCTCTTCTCAGTCTATCGAGTTGTTTTTCTTTCGTCGTATCGTGCAAAACAATTATATATCGTTCACTCTCTTGGTCGAATTTTATAGGTACGATTTTTGCGTCGTAGTATCTTGTTTCACCGGTTGTCGAAATTGTCACATCGCCACTTTGAATCTCACCAGTTTCAAGGGCTTTTTCGAACATCTCGAGCAAGTAATAATTTTCAAGTACATCGTAAACCTTTCGCCCTTCTATACCCGGTCTTGTTATATCCCTACCGGCTATATTTGCAAACGTAACAATACCGTCTCCTCTGACGATGATTATTGGGTCGGTGATATTATTCAAAATTGTAAAGATATTCTTTCTTTCCTTCTCACTTTCAGCTATCCTGTCCTCAAGTTCTTGAATTTTTTTCCTGATTCGTTCATAGATATATAAGGGAGGTGAACCAACATCCTCCCCTATTACAATAGCTATCTTATCAAAGTACCTTCGCAAGATATTAGCAGATCTCTTATGAATTATAAACAAGATTAGAAATAATACCGAAAGTACCGATGCTACTATCGCAAAAACGGTCATCTTTTAATTATTCTTCCTTTCCAGGGTCTCTGAATTTGTAACCTTTACCTCTGACTGTGACAACGTACCTTGGATTTGAAGGATCTTCTTCAATCTTCGTTCTCAATCTTCTTATGTGAACATCAACAGTTCTTGTATCACCGAAGTAATCGTATCCCCAGAGTCTGTCAAGAAGTACATCTCTTGAAAACACCTTACCTTCATTTTCAGCGAGGAATCTGAGAAGGTCAAATTCAAGAGGTGTAAGGCTAACTTTTCTACCTTTTACTCTTACTTCGTATTTATCTATGTCAATCTCAAGGTCTTTTGCAACGATTTTCTTTGGCTTTTCTTCTTTAACAACGGTACCAAGTTGCATTCTTCTGAAGACAGCTCTTATTCTTGCAAGAAGTTCTCTAACGCTGAATGGTTTAACTATGTAATCATCTGCTCCAAGCTCAAGACCGAGTACTTTATCGAATTCTTCACCTTTCGCACTCAAGAAGATAACAGGTGTGAGTTTATGCTTATCCGTGCCCCTGATTGTCCTGACGAATTCAAATCCGTCCATATTTGGTAGCATGATGTCAACAATAAACATGTCAACGTCTTTTTCTTTTAACTCTTGCAATGCTTTTTCAGCATCTTCAACAGGGATGATGTCGTAACCTTCCTTTTGTAACGTAAAACTAACCAGCTCCAGAATCTCTGGTTGGTCGTCGATAATCATAATCGTTTTCTTCGCCATACTCAAAACCTCCTTAAATTAAAGTTGTATTCTTTTACAATTATATCACCAAACGTTACCTTTTGTCAAAGAGTTTTTTTGTAAGGTTTATCAAAGATTACGTGTAACAATGTTAA
>CAZOAS010000211.1:1645-3179 GCA_964577745.1 uncultured Fervidobacterium sp. | reverse complement strand
CTGGAAAGCTTTCCATGAAAGATGGACATTTCTTTGTTGACCCGTATGAATACTATGCTTTCGTGATAGACAAAATTCTCGAAAATGATGCTGGACTTGATTATTCAAAATCAGTTGCACAAATCAAGGGTGAGACAGATGCAAATTGGCTTAGGAAATCTAAAATGTACGGCTCACTTCCAAGAACCACGGTAGCTTACAATCACAAAGGATTTGGTGCATTTGAACCAGAGGATATATTCGGTTACAAAGAATCTGGTACATTCTTAAAAATGATAGGTATTTTGCCTTACCTCAAAGAGATGGGTATAAACGTACTTTACATGCTCCCAATTTCAAAGATGAGCGATGTTTTCAAAAAAGGTGAAATCGGTTCACCGTACGCTGTGAAAAATCCGGTTGAACTCGATCCTTCTTACCATGATCCACTACTTGATGGTATCGATGTAAATGAACAATTCAAAGCTTTAGTTCAAGCAGCGCATATGCTTGGCATACGTGTTGTTCTTGATTTCATACCACGAACTGCTGCAAGAGATAGCGACCTTATCGCTGAACATCCAGATTGGTTCTATTGGATAAAAATTGAAGAAGTGGCAAGTTACAAACCGCCTCACATACCGGAGTTGCCATTTAAAATTCCTGATCCGGAAGATTTAGAGATAGTCTATTCCAACGAAGAGGTAAAGACTCACCTTGGTAAATTCACATTGTCTCCTGATAAACTCGATCCAAAGAAATGGCAAAAAGTTAAAAAAATGAAAGGAGACATACTGTCGAACATCGCCAGAGAATTTGGAATAATAACACCTCCGGGATTTTCAGACTGGATAAACGACCCGCAACCAACGTGGGACGATGTCACATTCTTGAGACTTTACCTTGACCATCCAGTGGAGAGTCAAAAATACTTGCCAAAAGACCAACCGCCTTATGTGTTATTCGACGTTGTGAAATCAAGTAAATTCCCTGGTAACGAACCAAATAAAGAACTGTGGGAATATCTCTCAAATATAATTCCTTCGTATCAACAGCGTTTTGGAATAGACGGTGCAAGAATTGATATGGGACATGCTTTACCATCGCAATTGCAAGATATGATAATTTCAAAAGCAAAAGAAATCGATCCAGCATTCGCATTTATAGCTGAAGAGCTCGAAATGAAGAACGATGAAAAAGCGAAAAGAGAAGGTTACGATTGTATACTCGGTAACAGTTGGTACGCTGTGGCAAGACCAAGAGAATTATACAAATTCGTGGAAGAAACATTACCATACTTGAAAGTACCGTTCATCGCTTCATGTGAAACACCAGACACTCCAAGAATTGTTGTAAGAGAAAACGGAGATAAACTAAAATACCTTGCACCAGCTTTACTTTACTTTGCTCCAAATGCGATACCTTATGTAAACACTGGACAAGAAATTGAGGAAATTCAACCGATGAACCTTGGTTTGGATAACAATATATTTGGAAAAACAGTATTACCACCAGATGACCAATTCTATGGAAAATTGGCATTCTTTGATTACTA